>CAZZXW010000184.1:0-6626 GCA_964658095.1 uncultured Parafilimonas sp.
TTCATTTATTCTTTCTGCAAGCTCTGATTTATTAATATCATCCATTCTTTTTTGCTGAATTAATACATACGCTTTTTCAGTAATCAGGTTAATTTTTTTATCTGCCTTATTAATGTTGCTTTCATGCAACTCAATTATTAAAGCAAGCTCATCAACGCCTGTATTTTCACTAGCAACAGTTTTTATAACAGGTATCTTCTTCTGTTTTTGATGTGGATTCGAAAGCATTGCATTTAAATCTTTCAAAAGCTTATCAGCACCTTGCCTGTCAGATTTATTTACCACAAACACATCCGCAATTTCCATTAAACCAGCTTTCATCATCTGAATTTCATCACCAGCTTCAGGCACTAACACAACAACGGTTGTATCTGCAAGCGCTGCAATCTCTGTTTCCGTTTGTCCCGCACCAACCGTTTCAATAATAATTATATCAAACGGCGCCGCCTTCATTACATCTGTGATCTCAATTATAAAAGGATGCAGGCCACCGGCATTTCCGCGGCTAGCTAATGACCTTATAAAAACATTATTATTGTTGTACCAGCGATTCATTCGTATCCTGTCTCCAAGCAAAGCACCACGGCTAAATGCCGAAGAAGGATCAATACATAACACACCGACTTTTTTTTGCTGACTGATGTATGTTGCAATTAAACAATCCACCAAAGTGCTTTTACCTGCACCCGGCGGCCCGGTTATTCCAATAATTTTTTTGCTTGATGAAGGCAGCAGTTTTAATAACGCTTCGCCATTGTTGTTTTCAATTTTCGATATAGTTCTTGCCAGCGCTTTGTAATCGCCATTTATTATTTGATTAAGCAGTTCTTTTTCGTTTGTCATAATTATTGCATCAGCCACCTGTAAAAATCATCAAACTCATCACGCCAGTATTTTTCATTGTGCTGCCCAAGCGGAAAAATTATGCGTTGCACATCACAGCAATTTTTTTGTTTGATAACATTAAACATTTTCTGCAGATCGCTTACCATGTGCTCACTTTCTTTTTCACCGGCATAAAAATATATGCGCAATTTTGTTTTAACAACCGCATTCGCCATCGCTGTATCTATCTGCGGAGCAATCCATAAAGCAGGTGAAAAAACTCCGGAAGCACCAAACACATCAGGATGTTCCATCTGTGCATATAATGCAATCAACGCACCCATACTGCTGCCCGCAATAAATGTATGCGGCGCATCTTTCAATGTTCTGTAATGCTTGTCCACAAATGGTTTCAGCGTATTTACAATAAAATCTGTGTATTGCTTTCCTTCACCTTTGCCATACTTATCATTATCATACGGATTGTATTCATTAATGCGCTTTAATGAATCATTATCAATGCCAATAACAATGCATTCTTTATGCAGTTGCGGTTCAAGCGTATCCAAACATTCATCAACACCCCATTCTTTGTCAAAAGCAGTTTGTTCGTTGAACAAGTTTTGTCCATCCTGCATATATAATACAGGATAGGATTTTGTTTTTTCTTTTTGATAAGATGCAGGCAGATGAATCCATATTCTCCTGTAACGATTTAGTTGCGGTATATAAAAAGCGCTGTCAAGCAAATGTACATTTACTGAAGCTGTGTTTGGCTTTGGCTTATCAGGAAAAGCATCTTTCCATCCGGCAACAGTAACCTCAATAGATGTATCGTTATCAATTGTATAGCTCCTGTTATCAATGCTTTCGCCTTTTGCGGTTGTTTCAACTTTATCCCAACTGCCACGTGTAAGTTTAAATTCGAGCATGCCGGCTTTAATATCATTTAATACAACAACAAACCTGCTACCGCCAAATGGTTTTAATTTTGTGTTGATGTCAGCAGCATTCCATTCGTTAAAATTTCCGGCCACATAAATGGCATCATTTTGTTTTGCAGCAACTGCTGTTACAACTATCCGAACTGAAAACTGTGCAATAGATAAAATACAACAACAACAAAGGATGATTGAAAAAATCAATTTTTTAAACAAGTACAAAAACATACATGCAAGTTAATATCGTATGATGTTATGCAGGTTGATTAAAAACTGATTGTATTTTTTTAAGGGTTTGTTTCATATTGATTCCTTTGCCCAGAACGCCTTTAAAAATATCGCCTTGTTCCTGAATTTTATCAACTGCATTAAAGATGTTGAACTGTTGAATCTGCAGCCCTTTTTTTATTTCACTCCAATCCAAAGGCATGCTTACAGAAGCGCCGGGTTTTGGCCGCAAAGAGTAAGGCGCAGCCAATGTTGCCTGCGGACGGTTTTGCAAAAAATCAAGATAGATACAACCTTTTCTTTTTTCAGTTAAGCGTTCAATGCTGGTGAACTTTGGTATTTCGTTATGAATGATTTTAACCAACACTCTTGCAAACTCTTTGCTTTCTTCATAAATATACTTTGCGCCCAGCGGTATAAAAATATGGATGCCTGTACTGCCTGATGTTTTGCAAAAATTTGGAACATCAACCGCATCAAGCACTTGCTTAACTACCAGCGCTGTTTCAACAACCTGGTTAAAACTGTTGTTATCAGGATCAAGATCAATAATGCACCAGTCAGGGTTATCAGGCTTTTGCACACGGCTGCTCCAGGGATGCATTTCAAGGCCGCCCATTGATGCAATTAATAACAGGCTTGCCTCATTGGTACAAACTAAAAAATTACGGTTGCCGCCTTTATCACTTGAATAAGGAAACTGCTTTATCCAATCGGGCACCTTACCTGTTACATCTTTCTGGTAAAAGCTTTCGCCCTCAATGCCATTCGGATAACGTATCAGTGTTTGCGGACGATCTTTCATGTATGGCAAAATGTAGGGAGCCACTTTATAATAGTAATTCACCACATCTCTTTTTGTAACAGCCGGCCTGCCTTTTATAGCCGGGTAATAAATTTTATTTACGTTGTTAAAGGTTATGTCATAACCGTTAATACTTCTTGTTTGCGATTTATCTTTTGGATTAAGCAATGTTTTTCTTTCAGCAGCAACCGGCGCTTTTAAAAGTTTCTTTTGCAAATCTTCATTTGAAGTTTCATCTTTTTCTTCAACAACTTTCGCTGTTTTATTTTTAGATGATGCTGCACTTTTTTTAGGTGTTGATGCCGGCATAATTTCTTTTTTTATTTCATTTTTAATAACCTTGTCCGCGGATTGCTTTATTTCTTTTGTTACTTCTTTTGCTTTTTTATCTTCCCGCAAACCTTCAAATGAAGGATGACGGATGGCGCCATCTTTTGTTTGCTCAGCATAACTTATTTCTGCAATTATTTGTGGTTTAACCCAGGTAACATCTGCCTTTGGCGGGTTAGGCCTGAAGCGTGAAGGTTTATTATATTCAGGCACTGTGCTAAACGGGCAATCTTTAATAGTTAAAGGCTTGAATTTTTCAAGCAACTCAGTTTGCAACTTATTTGAAAAACCTGTACCAACCGACGTTACGAAATTAAAATTGCCTGCACCATCATAAACGCCCATTAATAAAGCACTAAACTGGCGTGAAGTATTTTCATTTTTTGTATAACCGCCAATCACCATTTCCTGGCGCTGCTGCGTTTTTATTTTAAGCCATTCTCTTGTACGAAAACCAGGTTTGTAAATGCTGTTGATGCGTTTAGCAATAATACCTTCAAGATGTAATTCTTTAGCTGCTTCAAAGAATTTTGTTGCGCCCGTTTCAAAGCTTTCGCTTATGCGGATAATGTTTGATTGAGGCGCAATTGCATTCAAGATTTCTTTACGCTCTATTAATGTTAATTCCATTAAATCATAACCATCCAGCCATAAAATATCAAACAAGTAAAAAATCAATTCGCCATCTGCTTCACTGCGCCATTCCTGCAAATCACCAAAATCTGAAACACCTTTATCATTCAACACCATAATTTCACCATCAATAACTGCATTAATTTTCCATTGCTGCAAAGCAGTTAAAACAGGATAAAATTTTTCGTTGAATGATTTATTGTTCCTGGAACAAATATTTACTTCACCATCATTTAAATAAGCAACGGCCCGGTAACCATCCCACTTCACTTCATAAATCCAGCCTTCTTCATCAAATGGCTTATCAACCAAAGTTGCAAGCATCGGTGAAATATTTTTTGGGAAGGAAGCTTTAACAGCTTTTGCAAGCAATGCTTTTATGTTACTGTTTTGCGTTGATGATTTTGATGGCATAACTTATTAAACAAAATAATATGCCAAACAATTTTAGACGCACATATTAAGCAATCAGCAATTCTGATATTTCCAGTGCCGTGATTTGCCTTCTGCAATCCATTCAACAGCAGTTTCAATGCGTTTATTTTTTGTAGCTTCTGTTTTAGCTTCGGTTATCCATTCAATATATTCTTTCTTTTTACCGGGTGTAAACTTTTCAAAAACAATTTGCGCCTGTTTATTCTTTTTTATTGCAGCACCAAAATCAGCAGGCATTTCAAGTTGCTTTGGTTCAGTTTTTTTTCTTGGTGGAAGTTTTACATTGTCTTCATTTAAACGCATTGCTTCTTTTATATAAGCGATTAATATCTTATCTGAAGGCAAATCGTTTAACGATGTTATGCGATCAAAATTTCCCATAGCACCACGTTCGGTAACCTGTAAAATTCCTTCAGGATCATTCATCAGTTTAGATTTCCAAAACATAAAACCACAATGTTCTTTAAATGCAGATATAGCGCATAAAGTGCTGCCTTTATAATCAAAAAAAGGCATGCCCCATTTAATTGTTTCCTGCACTTCAGGACAAGCTTTATGCACCAACTGTCGTAGATGTTTTAAGATATGCTTTGCAAATTCAGCTTTCTTTTCAATGTAAGCATCAATGCGAGGATCAACCGAAGACATAGCAATAATTTATATCAAATTAAAAATATTTTTGCAAGATATTTTCAATTGAACCGTTATATATTTTATGAAATGCAGTGCAGGTTTTTTAATGTTGATTTTAATGATTGTACACACCCGTTCATTCAGCCAGTGTAAAACGTACCAGTTGAATGAAAAACGTGACACGATCAATTGCACAGATTTTGAAAGCCGCAAACAAGGCAACTGGGATGTTAAAGTAATAGATAATCATGGTGAACCAGGTTACCGTGAGGTTGGTTATTATAAAGATGGTAAAAAAGAAGGCGCCTGGACAAGGTATAATTTAATGGGTGATACGATAGCCGAAGAAAATTATAAGTGGGGTTGTAAAAATGGTGTGCAGCGTTACTACAACCTGATTGGTTTGGTACGTGAAGAAAGCTGGAAAGCCATTGATCCGAAGAACCCTTATGATACTGTGCGTGTATATGATTTGAATACACCAGACAAATATGATCTTAAAGTGGTGAAGGTTGATGCTTCGTCAGTAAAGCATGGCACATGGACGTACTATGATCCTGAACGCGGCGCAATTACAAAAACAGAAGAATACGTAATTGACCAGTTGGTGAGCAACAGGAAAAAAACCATATCAGAGTTAAATGATTCTGTAATTACTGCACAGAAAAATTTGCCAGATAGTTTATCAGCAAAGAACAAACCACCTGAAGTATTAAAATACGAAAAGAAAAATGCGAAGAAGAAGATACAGGTAAGAGACGGAGCAACAGGTGTTCCTTAATCGTTGTCTGATTTAAGTTCCGGCTCTGCCGGTTGCAGCACAAGCACTTTGTCAATACGGTTATTATCCATGTCAACTATTTCAAAATGAAAGCCACGCCAGTCAAGGTTTTCGCCTGTTTGCGGTATGCGTTCCAGTTCATTTAATATAAAGCCGGCCAGGGTATCAAACTGCTGTTCATCTTCATCTAAAAAATCAGTGTGGTTAAAGTAGCTTAAGAAATTATAAAAAGGTATTTGTGCATCTACCAAAAAACTTCCATCGTTGCGTTTTACAATTTCATATTGTTCTTCATCAAGATGCGGCACTTCGCCCACCAATGCATCTAATATATCATTTAAAGTAACCATGCCTTGCACCGTTCCATATTCATCAACAATAAATGCAGAATGCGATCTTAGCTCTTTAAAACGCTCAAGTAACTTGTAAGCTGAATTATTATCGGGTACATATAAAGCCGGCGTCATCACATCTTTTAAAGGTGTTCCTGTTTTTGCTTTAATAATATTTTTAAGTGAAACAATGCCTTTTATATTGTCAATTGCATTATCACACACAGGATAAACCGTATGCAGGCTTTCATCAGGTAAATTATTTATGTCTTCAACAGTTGCATTTACATCAAGCCAGATTATATCGCTGCGGTGCGTCATTAAAGAAGTTATGTTCCTGTCGCCTAAATGAAAAACACGTTCAATAATTTCCTGCTCCGCTTCTTCAATAGTTCCCTGTTCAGTGCCTTCATTAATAATGGCTTTAATTTCATCTTCCGTAACAGATGAATCACTGCTTTTAAGCCTAAAAAAGCTTACTATAAAGTTGCCCGATTTTGTAAGCAGCCATACAAACGGGTAACTGATAAATATAGAAACATGTATAAAAGCAGCAAAGAATTTTGCAATGCCTTCGGGATTATTTAAGCCAATACGCTTAGGTACAAGCTCGCCTAAAACCAATGTAAAGTAAGTAACAATTATAACCACTATTGCAGTAGCCACTACCTCTTCATAATGAT
>CAZZXW010000185.1:0-6617 GCA_964658095.1 uncultured Parafilimonas sp.
AATGGATACAACCTCCAAAAAATTTGTCCTTTCGATTGGTGTGTGCTAAAACAGGTAAAGTGCCAAACGATTTTTGTAATGAACAGGTAATGGATTATTATATTCCAGGCGTATCAAACAATGAACGTTGTGATCATCTAAAAGAAGTGTATTTATCTGCTGATGAAAAATATTCTTACTGCACTTCTTGTCTTCCGGCTAATGGTTATAAGACAAAATATTTTGAAAACATATCACCCCAGCTTGCATCCTATTATACGGCAAATCATGTTTCATTTATAAAAATACCGCCGCATAACCCGGCATGCACAAGAGCTTTTAATGGGGCGGCACCGCTGATTACTTCACTTAATAACAACATGGTTTATATTGTTGCAGATAAGCAGGAACAACAACTTGCTTTAACCTGTTCAGCAGCAACCGATGTATCAAAAATTTATTGGTATGTGAATGATAAATTTTTTTCTGCTGCAAATCCGAACGAAAAAATATTTTTTAATCCTGATGTATCAAACATAAAAATTTCCTGCACAGATGATAAAGGAAGAAACACCAACATAGAAATTAAAGTAAAGTTTATCTGATCTGAAAATTGTTTGTGCTTGCTTTATTTTCATTCAGTAATCTTTCATCATCAATCATGTTTATTACTGAACCAAGCACTTTTTCAAAACGTGGTTCTTTTATCCAGTCAATTACATGATGCAATTTTTTATTCAAAGGCGACCAACGTTGCGGTTCACCATCCATACTTATAATAACACTTCTGGTTTTAACTGCCGCAGCAATATGTGCAACGCCGGTGCAATTTGCAATAAGCATATAAGCATTCTTAATTAATACGGCTACAACGCCCAAACTTGTTTTACCGGTAACATCAATAACAGGATGATGAATACATTTTATAAGTTCTTGTGTTATTTGCCGCTCTTCTTCTGTTCCTGTAACAATTACCGTAAAACCTTTTTCAATGCAATAGTCTGCAAGTGCCGCAAATAATTGTGGAGGCCATTGACGTAAAGTATCTGCCGAACCGGGATGAATACAAACATATTTTTTTTGAAGAACAGGCAGGTATAATTTATCAAAGTCTTGTTCATCTTTTTCAGTGATGGGAAACTCAAGTTCCAAACCTTGTGATTTAATACCAAGATGCCGCATTAATAAAACATGCCTTTGCGCTTCATAGCTATGATCTGGATATGGAATAAAGAGATCTGATGCTACAAAACTTTCATCATTATAAAATCCGGCTACATGTTTTGCGTTGAATTGGAACATTAAAGGATTTACAATAGTTCCGTTGCCCTGCATCTGCAATAGAAGGTCAAAATTTTCAAGGTGCATGCTGGCAATAAAATCTTTAAGCGATGCTTCATCATAAAGTTGTTCAGGCAGCCCTTCATAACCCGGAAAATGAATGAAGCGATCTACATACATATTGAACCGTTTAACAAAAATTTTAGCCCATGGTAAACCAAGCAAAGTAATTTCTGCTGATGGATAAGCACAGCGCAATGCTTTTAAGGCTGGCACAGTGCAAAGCATATCGCCTAACTTTAAAGCACGAAATATTGCAATCTTATGAATGGCTTTAGCGGGTAGCTTCATAAGAAGAAAGTTTTATAACGGATGGAACCATACAATGTCCAAAACACTGATAAAAATGGAATAAGTGCAGAGGTTACCAGCATTTCCAAAACATGCGATATATTTTTTGAAGTTCTTTTAAGCCTTCTGAAAGTAAATTCAGCAAGTAAAAAAACCCATGCTGTTAAAAACATGATTGCTACTATATCCAGGTGCCGTATAATGCTTATTATAAATAATAAAAAGAGAAAGGTCATGGCATAATAATTCCATAAAGGCTGTGCGCTTATTTTTTGTTTATATAATTCAGGAAATTTTTTATACAGCAAAGCATTAAACACACTTTTTTTCTGTTCTTTTAAACTGATTCCCCAATTTGCTTTACGTACCGGATGCACAACAATTGCATTTTTAACTGAATAAACAGGAACCTGTGCTTTGATCAGCCTGAAATGCAGGTCACTATCTTCCCGCCAGGCAATGGGAAAATGTTCATCGAAGCCACCTGCTTTTTCGATGGTGGTTTTTTTTATAGCACAATTAGCTGTAATAAATTCTGCTGTTTCAAGATGAGCAATATTATTTTCATAATCAGTTGGAATTTTTGTGTGCGGCACCACGGTTTGGCCGGTAAAGGCAACTTCATTTTCCTCTGCAGATTTATAAGCGTTCCAATAGCTATTAAGCCATTCATTATGGGGCAGACAATCATCATCTGTAAAAACAATTAATTCACCTTTAGCATTTTTAACCCCTTTGTTACGTGCGGCTGCAGGACCTTTCTTTTCATCTAAGCTATATATTGACAGATTAAAAAATAAATGCTCCTGCGCAAATAAGGCAACCTCATTTATTGTAACATTATCAGGGCCATCTGTAACAACAATAACTTCAAATTTTTCTTTTGAAACACTTTGTTTAGAAAGATGTGTTAGGCATTTTATTAATAAAGCCGGCCTTTGAAAAGTTGGTATAATTACAGACACTTTAATATCCATAATTATTTTTCAAGTAAAAATGAATTGATAACAAGTGCATCAAAAGGAGATGTCCAGAAACATTCTATTGCATCTCTCGGTGTGCAAACAATCGGTTCACCACGGGTATTGAAAGAAGTATTTATCAGCACAGGAACACCTGTTATCTTTTTAAATTCTTTAATCAGATCATAGTATAATGCATGCTGATTTTTATTGATGGTTTGTATGCGTGCAGTGTTATCAACATGGCGAACTGCAGGAATTTTATCAGCCTTATCTTCCTTTACATTATATACAAAAAGCATAAACGGAGAATAAGCTGCATTTTCAAACCATTCACCTGCATCTTCTTCCAAAACAACAGGCGCAACCGGCCTGAAATCTTCACGGTCTTTAATTTCATTTAATTTTTGCTGCATGGATGCATTTATTGGGGATGCAAGTATAGAGCGGCTTCCAAGTGCACGTGGGCCAAATTCCATTCTTCCCTGAAACTATCCGATCACTTTATCCTGCGCTAAAATTTTTGCTGTTTCTGCTGCAATATTTTCAAGCTTTCTGTATGGCACTTTTGTCCATTTTAAAAACTGTTCAATCTCATCATCTTCAAAATCCGGCCCCCAATAAACATGATTCATTTCAAAGCGGTCATTACTATTTCTTTGCTTGTTATCTATCAATAAAGCTGCACCAAATGCAGTACCTGCATCACCCGCGGCTGGCTGTACCCAAATATTTTTAAATGGTGTATTATCTCTTAAAACTGCATTCAGTACACAATTCAATGCAACACCGCCGGCAAGACAAAGATTTTCAATCTGTGTTTTTTTATATAACCAGTTTGCGAGTTGTACAGTTGTTTCTTCTAATACTTTTTGAAGTGAATGTGCTATATCGAAATGATGTGCCGTAAAAGGTTCGTTCCTTAATCTTTTTTTACCAAGTATTTTTTCGAAATTAACCTTATCAATGGTATAATTGCCTTCATCAATATGAATCATTTTTCTAAATGCTTCTAAATAAACTGGCTTGCCATAAGAAGCCAGCGCCATCACTTTATATTCATCTGATGAATGTAAAAATCCTAAGTGTGTTGTAACATCTTCATACAACAATCCAAGCGAATGCGGCATACATACTTCGCCGATCAGCTCCAGTTTATTTTGTTCGCCTATATAATAAGTACTTGTTGCTTTTTCACCTCTTCCATCTAAAACCATTACAGCCGCTTTATTAAACGGCGAAGGCAAAAATGCACTTGCAGCATGTGCAATATGATGATCTACAAAATGCCATTTTTCAGGTGTGATCTTGCCTCCCAGGAAACGTTTTTGTAAGTGATGCGGATAACCATCAGCCAACTGACCCGGCGCATTTACAATTAAAGCAAGAAACAAAGGGTCCCAAACAGAATCCCACGCTTCTTCTTCAATAGTTTCTGATGGTTTTAAAGGCAGGCTGATGTTTCTATCTTCAGCATGTTTATTTAACAGCAAATAAGGATTGAAAGAATAAGCATAATGATCTACATCATTTATATGAATGCCTGCGGTTTTAAGGCAGTAATCAATTGCATGAAAAGGTAATTCGTAGGTTGAAAAAGGAATAGGGCGTTTACCATGTTTTATATGCGTAAACCTTTCTTCTTCCGCAGCAGCCATTAAGCTTCCGTTTTTAATAAGGCATGCAGATGAATCATGAAACGCCGCATTAATGCCAAGTGTATACATAGGTTAGCTAACTTGATTTATTAGTAACCATCGTAATCAAAAAGCAAACCACTTAGCAACTTATATTATAACTTAAACTTATAACATGGTTATCTTCCATTATGCCGCCACATGTTACAGTAGTAATAATAAAATCACCTAAAATTCAATACTATTAGGGTTTGTAGAAACTTATCCCTAAAGTAAAAATCAAACGGCACCAGTTATAATTTAAAAATACTTGTAATATAGTTGGTATGATTTTTAAACAACAATAAGTGCTAATCTAAAAGATACTAAATGGGTAATCTATACCCTTCAACTAAAAGACTGAAGGTATTTACTTGGCATATACACGGAAGTTATTTGTATTATCTGTCGCAAGGTGATTACGATATATACATTCCTGTTAACGCAGAAAAAAATGAAGGCTATTACGGTTGTGGTGAAACATTTCCGTTTGGCAAAAATGTCATTGAAGTTGATGCAAATGAAGTAAAGAACTTATCGTTTGATTGCATTCTTTTTCAAACCAATAAAAATTATTGCGTAGATCAGCATGAAATATTAAATGAAGCGCAAAAAAAATTACCACGTATTTATCTTGAACATGATCCTCCTTCAAAAAACCCAACCAACACAAGACATATAATTAATGATCCTGAAATTTTAGTGGTGCATGTAACACATTTTAATATGCTGATGTGGGATAATGAAAATGGTAATGTAAAAGTGATTGATCATGGTGTAATGCCGGCAGAAGTTTTATATACTGGTGAACTTCAAAAAGGAATAGTTGTTATTAATCACATGCATCAGCGCGGTAGAAAATTAGGTGCAGATATATTTGAGAAAGTAAGTAAGGAGATTCCACTTGATCTTGTTGGCATGGGCACAAAAGAATATGGTGGCCTTGGTGAAGTATTACATCCGCAACTGCCTTCTTTTATAAGCAAATACAGGTTTTTTTTCAATCCTATCCGCTACACAAGTTTAGGCCTTGCCGTGCTTGAAGCAATAACGATCGGTATTCCTTTTGTTGGCCTGGCAACAACAGAATATGTAACAGTGGTACAAGATAAAGTTTCAGGTTATATACATACTGATGTTGATTATTTAATTGAAAGAATGAAGGAACTTATAACAGATAAAGGTCTTGCGATGCAACTTGGTGAACAAGGCAAAAAAAATGTAAAAGAAAGATTCAACATACAACGCTTTGCAAAAGACTGGAAAGAAACTTTTGAACAGGTAATTAATCTTAAACAAATACACTATGAAGAAACGAATAGCATTCATCAGTGAACATGCTTCGCCGCTGGCAACGCTTGGAGGAATTGATAATGGCGGCCAGAATGTTTATGTGGCTGAATTAAGCACAGAGCTTGCACGTAAAGGTTATCTTGTTGATGTGTATACAAGAAAAGATGACGAACGTCTTGATGATATCGTACAATGGCAACCCGGTGTTAGAGTAATTAATATTAAAGCAGGCAAAGAAAATTTCATTGAAAAAGAAAAGCTGCTTTGCCATATGCATGAGTTTTCGCAGAACATGCTTCGCTTCATTAAAAAAGACAATGTTCATTACCAGGTTATTCATGCAAACTTTTTTATGTCTGCATTGGTGGCTTCATGCATTAAAAAGGAATTAAGCATCCCTTATGTTGTAACGTTTCATGCATTGGGCTTGGTAAGATTAGCGCATCAAAAAGAAATGGACAAATTTCCGCCTGAACGCCTGGAAATTGAAAAGATGATCGTAAAAGATGCTGATGCAATTATAGCAGAATGCCCGCAGGATAAAAATGATCTTGTTCACTATTATAATGCTGATCCAAATAAGATAACCATTGCGCCTTGTGGTTTTAATCCAAAAGAATTTTTTATGATTGACAAAAAGCTTGCACGCCGCAAGCTTGGTTTAAACACTGATGAAATTATTTTACTACAGCTTGGTAGAATGGTGCCGCGTAAAGGTGTTGATAATGTTATACGTTCTTTAAGTAAAATAAATACCAGTTTAAAAAATGTACGGTTACTTGTAGTTGGTGGTGAAAGTGACGAGCCTGATGAAAAGCTTACACCAGAAATTGGCCGTTTAAAAAAGATAGCTGAAGAAGAAAATGTAAAGGAACGTGTAACATTTACAGGCCGCCGCAAAAGAAGCATGTTGAAATATTTTTATGCTGCCGCTGATGTGTTTATTACTACGCCTTGGTATGAACCGTTTGGTATAACTCCGCTTGAAGCAATGGCTTGTGGCACACCGGTTATTGGCGCTGATGTTGGTGGTATAAAATATAGTGTCCAGCATGGCAAAACAGGTTTTCTTGTT
>CAZZXW010000186.1:0-6535 GCA_964658095.1 uncultured Parafilimonas sp.
AGAATAAAGATTTTGACAATTTGTTAAATGTTATTGTAAGCAGTTCAAATCAAAAATTAGAAAACAAATCTGCAAATAAGAATAACGTTATACTTGACGGAACTACTATTAGATTTAAAATAACTGGAGGTCATACTTCAAGAGTTGTTTATGCTTATTCACCAAATTCGACAAGATATCCGCTACTAAATAAGTTAACTACGCAGACACTTGACTTGTATAAACAAGCAAAGAATAATGATTTTTTGAGCATCACAAAAACAAGTGGCTACTAAAAGTGCTGCAGCCAATAAGTGCATTGTAGAAATCTAGCTTGACCAGCACTATTTATTACAACAGTAATTCTTATCAGCTTTTGTTATCGTCAGACAATTTCTCTATACACATTTGTATTATCTTCAACTATCGTTTTTCAATTAACAGAAAAGCATTTAACCGCCGTATTAAATACTTTAATATTAAACAAGAACATGAAAATAGTAATAAGAAGTATAGCAGGTTTGTTTATAACTATTCTTCTTCAGGCTAATGCACAGGCACAAGCAACAGACACAACCTCAGAAAAACTAATAACATTGCGGGATAATTTCGTAAATCAAATAAAAGCTTTTGGATTTACGCCAGCTTTACCTCCTCCAAAAATAGTACTTGATAATCCCCGTTCTTTTGGTAATTATGATAGTGCAGAAAATGTATTGCATACAACAGATTGGAAAACATTACCTGCTGAAGCAAAGGAAGTTTTTATTAACCTGGCTAAGCAACAGGGAAACGGAACAACGGCAGAAGATGTGTTTGAAAAAGGTTCTCATAAATGGATTTTTATACATGAGCTTGGGCATTGGTGGCGAGCATGTCAGCATCAGGCAGCATTGCCTTATGATGAGGAAATGGCTGCTAACAGAATAGCGACTGCATACTGGCGTGAACAAGACTCTTCATTAATGAATTTTCAGCTTAACCTGTTTCAGAATTTTATAAAAAACTTTCCGAGTCCTGTACCTGCGGGACAATCAAAGCGTGATTTTCTAAATAACAATTATAACAAGCTTCCAGGTGGTCCGGCTTATACATGGTTTCAGTCCGAAATGATTGTTGACGCGTATAATGAACAGCCGACACTTACTTTCAAAGAAGCTATAGAACATTCAGGTAATTCAAAATAACTTTAAGAAATACAGCAGCCAAAGTTGCATTTGTTCATCTTTGTTATCATCAACATTTCAACAAATGAAAAGAATTATATTTTTCGTTTGAATAAAAAGTAAATCTACTTTTGTTGAGTTTTATTTCTCATTTACATTAAAATAAAAAATCATGGAAAAATTTGCACTTTTGGCGAGAGTAGAAGCTAAGGCTGGTAAAGAAAAGGAAGTGCTTGAATTTTTAAAATCGGCATTGCCCCTTGCAGAGGGAGAACCCGGAACAGTAAGATGGTATGCTCTTCAAATCGGGCCATCTACTTTCGGTATATTTGATACATTTGAAACAGAAGAAGGACGTAAAGCACATTTAGATGGACAAATAGCAGCTGCATTAATGGCCAACGCCTCAACTCTTCTGGCAAAAGATCCAGTTATCGAAATGGTAGACTTATTAGCCATTAAATAATTAAGTCCAGGTAACTTGCCTGGAAGGTCATAAAATCTAAGGCGCTCATCCTTTCATTACGAAGAAAACGAACGCGTAACATGGTGTTTTTTGCTACGCTGGCACACGTATAATCCTCATCTCCAATTCTTCGCCAAGCCTGAAACGTTGTAGACAGTTTCTGTTCCGGCAGGGTCTTAATTAATATACCTAATGTGCGCAGCATTCTGTAGTTTTCTAAATACAAGCATTTATTTTTGTGCGCATGATTAAACTCCTGTTGACGTCTACCGGTGTAACTAATGAAAGTATGCGGGATGCGCTGACTCAGTTGTTAGGTAAACCAATCAGCGAATCTGAGGCATTATTCATTCCAACAGGAGTATACCCATTTGTGGGCGGCGCTAATTATGCCTGGTGGCCCATCGCCGGTAAAATGCAATCTAACCTTGTTGGCCTTGGCTGGAAAACAATGGGGTTGCTTGAACTCACTGCGCTACCCAGCATTCACAAGGATGTTTGGCTGCCTTCAATTCAAAACGCCGATGCGCTGCTGGTTTGGGGCGGCGATCCGCTATACCTGGCATACTGGTTTGAGCAATCGGGACTGGCAGACGTGTTAACTTCCTTAGATAAAGACCTGGTGTATGTAGGGGTGAGCGCCGGAAGCATAGTAAGCAGCGCCGTTATTGGCGAAACCTTCAGTGAACCACGAGGCGGCAGCGGTAAGCCGTTAACTTTAGAAAATATAGTTTTTAATACTCCCAATGGTGAGATCAACAGAAATTTTGTTACAGCCAGGGGCATGGGGTTAATTAATTTTGCCATCATTCCGCATTTTAACAACCCGGGATTTTTAGATGCCTGCGGTGCTAATGCAGCGCAATGGGCTGAAAAGTTACCGGTGCCTGTATATGCAATAGACGAGCACACCGCTATTAAATATGTGGACGGCAATGTGGAGATAGTTTCTGAAGGTGAATGGAAATTATTTGACAACAAACCGGCTACAGCTTAGGAGAGTTTTCTATGTAGTTCTTGTTGATGTTCTTTATCAACAAGCCAACCTGCATAATACATAAGAAAGCTTTAGTGTTTAACCTTTTAGGGCTTTCAATAATATTCCTAAATTTATCAGGTTTAACAATAGCTTGCCTGCAAGTTTAAATAACATTACTGAATGAAAATATTGATCGTACTTATTTCACTATTCACGATTAGAAATTGTTATGGACAAACTTCTGACAACGCACTTACAAGGCAAACAAAATCTAAAATAGATAGCATCTTTGTAACTTATGCAAAACCTAATTCAGCAGGTTATGCAATCGGCATAGTAAAAGGAACTAAAGTTTTGTACACCAAAGGTTATGGTTCTGCTAACCTTGACTATGAAATTCCAATCACTGATAGTTCTGCCTTTGATATTGCTTCTGTTTCAAAACAATTTACCGCAGCTTGTATTGCATTACTTATTATAGACAAAAAAATTACACTTGAAACACCTGCTGAGAAATTCATTCCTGAATTATCAAAATACAAAGACACTATACGCATTAAGCATTTAATTTATAACACAAGCGGAATTACTGATTATTATAAACTTGCAAGACCTGACGGTAAGAGCTGGGTAACGTTTAATTATTTTGATAATGATTATTGTATAAAAGTTTCACTAAGCCAGGACACGCTTGCCTTTAAACCTGGTGATAAGTGGGATTACTGCAACGTAAATTACATGCTGCTTGCAAAAATTATTGAAAAAGTAAGTGGGCAATCATTCAGCGAATTTAGTAAACAAGAACTTTTTCTCCCGCTTAATATGACACACACATTGATTAATGATGACAACACAGAAGTTATTCCAAATCGAGTTACACCTTATAATGAAAGGACACATGAAATTGTAGATGCCTATCGTAAAGAGGGCTTTGATGTAGACTATAATGGTCAATGGATACAACATCAGAGAAACTCGCCGCATTATGGCGGTAGTGGTGTTGTTACAACAGTAAATGACCTGATAAAATGGAGTGAAAATTTCTTTACAAAAAATATTGGCGGAGAGGAATTTTATGAACTAATGCACCATACAGAAAAGTTTGCAAATGGAAGAGATAATCAGGCATTCGGGCTGTATTTTGACACGCTAAAAGGACGAAGCTATGTTGCCTGGGATGGCGGCGACTATGGAGTAAGCAGTCAAATAATTCGTTTCATAAAGGAAAAGGTTGCCATTATTGTTCTTTCAAATATTGGTACTGGCAAAGCATATAAAAAAGCAAACACAATTGCAGAAATTTTAATTGATGGAAACGTCTTGTAAAAAATCTGCAGCCAAAAACAGTTGTTGCAAGCAGAGCAAACACCACGCAGCAACAGTAACACCGTTCCTCGCTTGTTTACGAACATCAACAAAAGCAGGATGTTAGTGTCTTCTTACGTTTAAACGTTTGAAGATGCTTTATGATGTTTTCTTCTTTTTGAATATTGAAACAGTAATAATTGCTGCAACAGCAGCTGCACCCGTTATAAACCATTTTGTATAAGGATTGTATGCAGGCGGCGGAACATATAACACACCATTGGCATCAGCAACAGCAGCTTCGTACACATAACGCCCATGTTGTGGTACGAATTCATCAAAAAAATGTTCATGTAAGTAATGCAATTGGCTGCGCATTTCTTCACCCTGCATCGGCTTGCCATGACCAGTTGCAACTACTTGCGGAGAAAGCTTAATTATTTTTTTTATGGAATCATAAGCAGACTGCCAGTCTGGTGTAAAGTATGCCGGCGGGTTTGATATTTTTTTTGTCTGAAGAAAGATTGCCTGTAAGGCAGATTCATTTTTTGTTGTAATAAAGGCATCTCCCGCTATCAGCGTTTTATCACTATCCCTAAACAAACTTATATGACCAAATGCATGACCCGGCGTATGTATATAACGCCATTCCTTAAAGCCCGGAATAGCGCCATCTTCAGGTAAAGCTGTCACATTCGCACTTAAATTAATCGGGCTGGTGGGATACAACTCCGCCATATAGGCCATCATACCACCGCCAACTGTTGGGTCACCGGGCGGGTAAGAAGATTTACCTGTTAAGTAAGGCAACTCAAGGTAATGGGCATATACCGGCACACTCCATTCATCAATTAATTTTTTTAATGAGCCTACATGATCAAAATGCCCGTGCGTTAAAATAATGGCTTGTGGCTTTTTATCTCCAAATAATTCAGCCGACATTTTTTTTATTTTAGGTAATGAGGTTTTAAGTCCAGCATCCACCAAAAACCATTCATCGCTTTCGATACTTTTAACCATGTACAGGTTTACAAAAACATCTTTCATTCCCCATACATTATCAGCTACATTAAAATAAAAAGACGAGTTGTTGGATTGTTGCATAAAAAGTTTTTAAGGTTGATAAAGAATACCGCAAACAATGTGCTTAGATTTATGATTCAGCAATCAATATTTCAAATACGCATCATACATGCATTGCATATAAGCCTTACCGTTTTGCAGCATAACTGAATCTTTATTCATTAATAAATTTTGCGAAGGATAAATTATTTGCTTTGCACGCTCATCAAAAGCAATAGCTGTTGTATCTGTAACCCAGCCAAAGCCATTATCAAAAGTGTAAAAGGCAAAAGGCTTGCGGTTGCTTTGTAACAGGTCATTGCCCCAGACAAAATTGTTTGCATTCAAATGTAACTGATGCAACAGCGTTACAGCAATATCGGTTTGAGAACCTGTGGTTGAAATTAGTGCACCTTTAAATTGTGGCTTTATAACATCACCAAAAAATATTAATGGTATATGATATTTAGCAGGCTCATCAAACAAGCGGTTTTTTGGTAATGGATGGCCATGATCTGCACATAACGCAAACAAGGTGTTTTTATACCAGCTTGTATTCTTTACAGCATTAAAATATTCTCCCAATGATTTATCAGTAAAGTAACAGGCGTTCTTAAATTTATCAGGCAGATCATCACCGGTAATAACTGTTTTCATGGGCACCGTAAAGGGTTCATGGCTGCTTAACGTTATTACATAAGAGAAGAATGGCTGCGTTTCATTTTGCATATCTGTTCTTTGCCTTGTAAGCATGGTTGCATCATCTGCTCCCCATTTATTAAAAAGGTTTGCTTTGGAAAAATTTTTAAGGCTGACAATCTTTTCAAATTGTCCAAATTCTGCTACTGCATTAAAGTTGCCAAAGCCCAATTCTCCTCCATAATAAAAAGATGTATGGTAACCTGCTTTATGTAATTCAATTGATAAAAAAGGAAGATGCTCTAATTTATCTGACTGGTAAATGATGCTTGTTAAAGGTTGTGCCGGAAAACCGCAAAGCATGGCCGCAATACCCTGATCTGTTCTTACACCACTTGCATAAAAATTTGAAAACAAAATACCGTTCTTTATAACATTACTAACGTTTGGTGTAACGCCGGCATCACCGCCTAATTCTTTTATAACATCAGCCGTAAAACTTTCAAGTTGTATAAAAATAATATTGGGTTTATCTGTGGTTAAAATATGAGTTATTGATGAATCATTAAACGATGTATGTAAAGCAGCAAGTTTTTGTTGTGCTATATTTTGCGGCATTGATATATAATCGTTCCTCCCGGCTTTAAAATGCTTGCTTAAATAACTATGCACAATATACCAGGGTGTATTAATGGCTGCATGATCTGCAACAGGCACAGCAGAAAAGTAAACAGAACTTTCATTAAGTGGTATTTGCTGAAAGCCGCCACGCATAGCTGCGCCTGTAAAAATTGTTATGCAAACAATCGAAATAAAAAATGAAAGAATAGATTTTGTTTGCACTGATACGCGCCATACCGGCAACTGCTTTATCAACTTTAAAAATAAAAAGTAACAAACCAAAAACTGGATTACTGCTATACTAATTAAAACAAGAAT
>CAZZXW010000187.1:0-6468 GCA_964658095.1 uncultured Parafilimonas sp.
ATTGAAGATTTAAATATAAAATGTCAGGCAGTGGAATCGCTTACAACGTATCCTTCTATTTTAGGCGGAAGGGTTAAAACGCTTCATCCATCTGTGTTTGGCGGCATACTTGGCAGAAGAGATGTTGAACTGGACGTGCAGGAAATGAATCAATACAACATTCCGGAAATAGATTTGGTGATTGTTGACTTATACCCTTTTGAAGAAACCGTGGCTAAATACGCTGCGCCGTTATTTAATGAAGATGTTACTTCTGTTAAAAAAAATATTATTGAAAAGATTGATATTGGCGGACCATCTATGATTCGTGCAGCAGCAAAAAATTTTAAAGATGTATTCGTCGTTGCATCAAAAGAAGATTATAATCCTTTGATTGAATTACTGCACAATCAAAATGGTGAAACAACACTTGAACAACGTAGAAGCTTTGCTGCAAAGGCTTTTGAAGTAGTAATGAATTATGATATTGCCATCAGCAATTATTTTAACCAGCAACTATTTCAGCCATATCATCAAAAAAAAGCACTGCGTTATGGAGAGAACCCTCATCAACAGGGAATATTTTATGGAAACACAGAAGATATTTTTACTCAGTTGAATGGTAAAGAAATTTCTTACAATAATCTTGTTGATGCAGAAGAAGCCATACAATTAATTACAGAGTTTGCTGAAAACGATGAGTGCATTTTTGCTATTATAAAACATACCAACGTATGTGGAATTGCTGCAAGAACATCTTTAATAGAAAGCTGGAATGCAGCTCTGGCAGGCGATCCTGAAAGTGCATTTGGCGGCGTACTCATTACCAATGCAACAGTTGATGAAGTAACTGCAAAAGCAATCAATGAAATATTTTTTGAAGTGCTTATTGCTCCTTCCTTTGCTGATGATGCTTTAAAAATTTTGCAGTCAAAGAAGAACAGGATACTTCTTCAACTCAAAACTCAAAATTCAAAACTTAATACTCAATACAAATCTTTATTGAACGGAACACTTGCGCAGCAAACAGATAAAGGCAATTATATTGAATGGAAAGAAGTTGGCGGCAGGCAAACATCTGAAGACGAAAAACAAGACTTAATGTTTGCCAACATTGTTTGCAAACATTTAAAAAGTAATGCCATAGCATTGATAAAAAATAAACAGCTTATTGGTAAAGGCTGCGGGCAAACCAGCCGTATTGATGCATTGCGTCAGGCAATTGAAAAAGCAAAACAATTTAAGTTTGATCTGCATGATGCCGTATTAGCCAGCGATGCATTTTTTCCTTTTAATGATTGTGTGCAAATGGCGCATGAAGAAGGTATTCAAGCTTTCATTCAGCCGGGTGGTTCTATCAGGGATAAAGACAGTATTGATTATTGCGTGCAACATAATCTTGCGATTGTAATAACAGGTATGCGGCATTTCAGACATTAAGTAGCTTTGCGTAATGCATGAGCAAGATCATCCTGTAATTTTATTTGACGGCGTTTGCAATCTTTGCAATGCCAGCGTGCAGTATGTTATAAAGCATGATAAAAAGAAATTGTTTCGCTTTGCTTCTTTGCAATCATCTTTTGGAGAAAAAATTCTAAAACAAAATAACCTGCCTTCTGAAGTATTTAATTCATTTATTCTTTTTGAAAATAATATAATTTATACACGTTCAACTGCTGCATTACTTGTTGCAAAAAAATTATCCGGCTTAATAAAAATTCTATATGGCTTTATCGTAATACCAAAGTTTGTAAGAGATGCTGTATATAATTTTATTGCGAGGAACCGCTACAAATGGTTTGGTAAACAGGAAGCCTGCTGGCTGCCAACACCTGAATTAAAAAATCTTTTCTTAGATCAGTAACTGCTGCTATTGTTTTTTGCAAAAGGAATTTTCACATCATGATAAAATAAAAAGGTCCAGTTTTCTTCTTTGCCTTGTTGCCACCATTGACTACGCAATTCCATTGCACGCTTGCCATTATAATCATACTTGGCAACAAACCTGTGCTTCATTTGCTGCAATTGCGGCGCATCATCAGCACCAAAAAAGATTGTTTCATTGTTCTCTTTAATCCAGAAAACCTGGTGATGCGGGCTATGTGCACCTGTGATTTTATATTGAATATAATTATCGATAAAGCCATTTGCTTCAGTTAAAAATATAACCTGATTATTATTATTAAGTATAGAAATTTCTTCTGCCATGTAAGAAGGAAAGCCAACATTCATCGCATAATCAAATTCAGCTTGCTGCACATAATAGGTTGCATTAGTAAAAGCAAGATTATAATAACCCAGCTTATCTTTATAACCAACGCCACCAGCATGATCCTTATGTAAATGGGATAACAAAACCTTTGTAACATTATCAGGATTTATATTGTTAGCAGCAAGATTTTTGTGCAACTGCATTTCACCATGCTGCATAAAACCAAGGCCCGTATCCAACAACAAAATATCTTTTTCAGTAATTATAATAAACGGTTGCACCTCAACTAAAAGGCTGCCGCTTTTTCTTGCCTGCAATTCATCTTTATCCAGATCAAACGGAAGAAAAATTTTTGATTTATCGATAGTAAACACACCTTCTGAAAGCGGAATAATTTTCATTCATGCAAATTATAAAACACAACCATAACTTTTATAGTATCTTATCGGCATTAAACTTGATTCATTATTAAAAAAAATTTATGTATAACGATTATATAACCACTCAAAATGAAGCTATCTGCCATTTGTTTTTGCATTGTTGTTTTAAAGATGGAAAGTTTTCAAGTGATGAAGTAGATAACGTGTCTGCAAAGTTTGTTGACCTGCAGATAAATAAAGATTTAAATTTTAAAGAAGAGCTGCAACATTACAGAGCTTATCAATCTTCAGTTACAGATGAAGATGTTTACCTGAAATTTCTTATCAAGCTTATTAATCCTGTACACGATCTTGCCTTATATTCTTATTGTGCTGAATTGTGTTTAAGTGATGGAAGCCTTTCTACAGAAGAAGAATCTTTACTAAAAAAACTTGCCGCCATACTTGTAATCGGTGAAGAACAAAACACAATTGATAACCTGGTTACACAACGCAAAGCTGTAGAAATGGAAAAAATATTTTAGCTGCTTTGCTCAACAGCTTGTGTATGATTTGTGGTTGCTGTTTTTAATTTAGGTGCATATATGTAAAGCAGTATTCCGGATATGATCAAACACAAAGAAATAATTTCGGCCTGTGTTGGATTTAATCCTAGAAAATGATATTGTGTATTAACACGTATATGTTCAACTAAAAATCTTTCTACACCATTCATTATTAAATAAACAGCAAACATTCTGCCCGGCACAAGAAATTTTTTCCTTATTAACCATAACACACCAAATAAACAAAGGCAAACAACTATCTCATATATTGGTGTTGGAAAAACAGGCAGCGGTAAATGGTTACAGTAATAATCCCAGGTGCAACCAAATAAAGGAACGCCTTCATTGTTTACATTATGCGGATACGTGTAAGCAAACAACCAATCCGGCAGATCAAAAAAAGGCTTTACCGAAGCATGCTGCACATTAGCTGGTGAACCAAACTGGGTTGCATAAAAACCGGCATTATCATTTATAATAGTTGAAAAACTATTTGGACTGTCTGCTAATTGTACAGTGCCATTTGCATTGCTGATAAAAGCGCTATTTATAATGCCCCAGTCACCATCGCCTGCTACCTGGCAGCCAACTCTTCCCCAACCGTAAGCAAACATTAAACCCGGTGCAATGGCATCTGCAATTTTTATAAAACTGATTTGATTTTTTCTAAAGTAATACCATAATGCAAGCGAAGCAACGATCAAGCCACCATAAAAAGTAAGCCCGCTTGGCGAAAACAAATTACCAATCGGATCAGCAATAAAACGATCCCAGTTCTCGAAATTATCAAACAGCTTTGCACCTGCAAAACCGGCAACAGCAGCAATCACCGTCATATCGCCTACTCTATCACTTGGCCAGATTCTTATAATTCTTTTTTCTGGTGTTGGCAATTTTTTCTTATTCTTTTCCCACCACTTTAACCCGGCAAAAAATAATCCTATCAATATGCCTGCAGGCAAGCTACCATGTGAGGAAAATATAAATTCCTGCGGATCATTCAACGCACCTTTAATTATAAAAACACCAAGAATTTTATATCCCAGCAAAAACCCAAGTATAAAGTTTATAACGAGTTCAACAACATGTGCTGGTTCACCAGCAGTTATGGTTACTTCTTTATAAGTAAATAGGCCAAGCGCCTGCCTTCTTTTTAATTCTTTAATTAAAAGCCATGCACATCCCAAAAATGAAATGGCAACGCAAAAACCAAATGTGTTTATAATTTTAAGCGCTGGTAAGTTCCATCCAAAAAGATCTTTAAATAAATAATACAGGTTTGGATACATGCTTAATTTTTAAAACGTGCAATGATACTAAAACTATACACCGGTTGTGTTAATGATTGTTCTAACCCGATTTATATAACGATATTGTTAGTCAGTCTGGCATCAATCTTATACAATCGCCGCAGCAATGTCAGGCAAATTTAGTTTTTACTGAAGATATTTCATAAAAAATGCAGCGGTATAAGCTTTGTTCATCTATACCAAACAAATTTTAAAAATAAAAAAATTATAGTATGACAACGCTTGTAAAAAACAACTACAGAACCATTGATAATTTATTTGATGAGTTCTTTAATATACCCCAGGTTTGGAAAAGAGAAAACGGATGGAATGTTCCGGTTAATGTGCATGAAAACAAAGATGGTTTTCATCTTGAACTGATTGCTCCTGGTTTGAAAAAAGAAGATATTAAATTAAACCTTGAAAAAGGATTGCTTACTATCGGTTATGAAAAGAAAACCGAAAATGAAAGCAATGATTACAAAACAAACCGCCGTGAATACAGTGTAACAAACTTTAAACGCAGCTTTCGTGTAGATGACACGGTGAACACAGAAGCCATTGAAGCAAAATATGAAGATGGTGTTTTAAAAGTTTTCTTGCCAAAGAAAGAAGAAGTAAAGGTTTTACCTAAAGAAATAAGTGTGAAATAATTTTTTTTCGTAGCAGTTGGTTTTGGTTACCCTTCCGTTTTTACGGAAGGGTTTTTTATTGCCGTTCAAATAAAAACAAACATCGTTTTTCAGGGCAAGTATTTATCTTCATCTAAACTAATCAATTATTTATGCATCGTTTATTATTACTATTGTTCATTGTTTTATTATATGATTTTTCAAGTGCACAAACTTTATATACGCCACGTGATATTCAGCAGGCATATAATAAGGGCACAAGAAGTTTGGATGGAAACCCGGGAAAAAATTACTGGCAAAATCATGCACGTTATAATATAAACATAACAGCAATGCCGCCGGATAGAAATATTAAAGGTGATGAAACAATAACATATTTTAATAATAGTTCAGACACTATAAAAAATCCTAACATAAAGCTGTTTTTAAATATTCATAAGCCCGGCGCAGCAAGAGATGGCTCGGTACCGGAAGATTATCTTACTTCTGGTGTGCATGTTGATGCTATTACAATTAACAGCGAAAGTATTGATACAACGGCAGTCAATAAATCATTTACCAACTACCGGCTTAAGCTTCCAAAACCTTTGCTGCCACATGATTCTGTTCATTTAAGTTTTAGCTGGCATTATGATGTTTCAAAGCAAAGCGGCAGAGAAGGTGCAATTGATTCAACTACTTACTTTCTTGCTTACTTCTACCCGCGTGTTGCAGTGCTTGATGATTATAATGGCTGGGACAGAATGCAGTTTGTAGACAGTCATGAATTTTACAGTGACTTTAATGATTATGTTGTTACCATCAATGTTCCTAAAAATTATTTAATTGTTGGAACAGGAACATTGCAAAAACCAGAAAGCGTTTTACAAGCTGATGTGCTGAATCGTTATAAACAATCATTCACTTCTGATGCAACCATCAACATCGTAACAAAAGAAAATCTTGCTGCAAAAAATGTAACTACACAAAATGCAGTTAATACCTGGCAGTTTATTGCTACCAATGTTCCTGACATGGCATTTGGTATAAGCGATCATTTTGTTTTGGATGGATGCAGTGTGGTGGTTGATGATAAAACGCAAAGAAGAGCTGGTGCGTTTGCCTGTTATAATGATACAGCTTCGGATTATCATCATGTGGCACAATATGCAAGGCATTCGCTTGACTGGCTTTCACATAACTGGCCCGGCGTGCCTTATCCTTATGAAAAAACAACTGTGTTCCAGGGTTATGCAGGCATGGAGTATCCAATGATGGCAAATGATGAAACGTATGATGATACATTGTTCTCACGCTTTGTTGCAGAGCATGAGATTGCACACACATACATGCCTTTCTATATGGGCATTAATGAAACGCGCTATGGTTTTATGGATGAAGGCTGGGCAACTACGTTTGAAAATCTTATTGGCACTGCAGATATAGGCGCAG
>CAZZXW010000188.1:0-6447 GCA_964658095.1 uncultured Parafilimonas sp.
CTTGCCACAGATGTTCAGGATTTTTGGTTTGAAACTGAAAATCTTTACCCGATACCAATAACTGATGCAGCGTTGCTGAATCTTGGTTTTACAAAAGAAGATATGCCTGATGGATCAATAAAATATAAAAAAGATTCATTCAGAATGTTGGTTGCAAAACCAAACGATTTTTCGCATGTTGATATTTGGTATCGGGATGATAAACGCCTCAATCCGCCGGTGCAATACATACATCAACTACAGAACCATTACCTGCAAATGACAAAGGTGCATCTAAATAAACATTAGTGTATTGCTGTAACATAAATAATGGCGGAGCACGATATTTTTGAAAACCGGAAACAATTTCAGTTAGAAAGGCTGATCTTATTCAGCGATGCTGTTTTTGCCATTGCTATAACCTTACTTGTACTTGATGTAAAAATTCCGCAGTCAGATTGGTCTAAACCAATATCTGCAGACAAACTTAATGAATACTTATTCGCAATCTTGCCTAACATGCTTGGGTTTGTATTTAGCTTTTTTATTATCGGGTTTAACTGGACAATTCATCACCGCATTTTTGGGCATGTTATAAATTTTGATGGCAGGCTTATCTGGTTAAATCTTTTGATGTTGTTCTTTATTGTGTTGTTGCCTTTTACAACAACGCTTACAGAATACGGTTATCTAAGTGAATCATTTTTTTTCTACTGGATAAATGTTGGTTTGATAAGCTTCGTTACTTTTTTTATTCAGCTGCACATAAGTAATCCTAAGCAAAATTTATCTGTTGGTTATGAAGAAAAAAATGTACGTCGCTATGCATTAAGCAGGTCTTTATTTACAGCATTTATATTCTTTACAGGTGCCGCATTTAGCTTTACAGATAATAATTTTCTTCAAACATTATCTAAATACATTTACATATTTATTTTTCCAGGTATGGTTATACTAAAAAGAGTTTACGGTATAAAAAAATAAATCGCCTTTCATTGTTTGCTTACTTAATTCAATTGAATGCTTAATAACGATAATGAAAAGAAAAGGCTGATGCCCTATGTAATTCTTATCATTATTATTGGCGGCTTTATTATTATTATGTTGGTTGATTGGGTATTCAGTTTATTTAAACGATAAATCTGGATTTTAATTAATATTATTATGAATGATGAGGAAATAAATAAAGATAAAAGCATTATTGCTCCGTGGTTATCTGTTAATGACGGAGAGAAAGCTGTAACTTTTTATAAAGCGGCATTTAATGCAATTGAAACATATCGGTTAGATAATGGTGGTGAAGGATTGGTTGTACGCTTATCCATTAATGGTGCTGAATTTTGGATTAGTGGTGAAGCAGCAAAAAATGATGCGTTGCCAAATGAACTTAATGGCAATATTCGTTTGATATTGATAACGAAAGAGCCGGATGCTTTATTTAATCAATCTATTAAAGCCGGCGCCATAGAAATATTTCCTGTTGGTGAAGATTATGGATGGCGTTTAGGAAGGGTTGCTGATCCTTTCGGGTTGCATTGGGAAATAGGTTACCAGCTTTAATTATTGTTGCCCGCCACCAGTCTTAACACGGTTTTGTTCTTCTTCAGAGCCGTTATGATGTGTTTGCTGCGATGTATTCTTACCAAACCTATAGGTAAATGTTATAATGCCGCGGCGATTATCCCAGTAACTTTTTATTTGTGTTACTCCATAATTTAAATCAGTTACCCCTTGAAAATGCGCAAGGTAAAGTGGATCTCGTACACTAATCTTAATTGTGCCTTTACCTTTTAAAATTTGCTTGCTTCCACCAAGAGCAAACATGCCCATATTGTGTGCAAGTATAGCGCTGCTATAATAATTTTTACTGTTATACCATCCGCTTGCTTCTGCTGCCCAACCTTTGTTAAATGTAAACTGGCTGCTGAAATTTCCGTTAAAGGCAGTAAATTTTGGATGCACATTTTCGCCTTGTATAACACCTTTAAAATCGTTATTAAAAACATTGCCATAAACATTTATTGTCCACCATTTTTTTACCTGTTTATTGTAATTAACTGCTATGCCAATATTGGTATTTGAAGCTATGTTTTGAGATGTTTGATAAGTTGTATAATTTGAATCTCCGGGCTGCTTAATTGTTATCAGCACATCATTTATGATATCTGTTGTGCGTGTATAATTTAGAGTAACATTTAACTGGCCCTTGTAATTGTAACTCGCTTCAATATTATTACTAAACTGTGGCTGCAGGTTTGGATTGCCTTGCTGGTAAGTATACCTGTCTAATTGAAATTGAAACGGGTTTAAATTCGCATAATCAGGCCGGTCAATTCTTCTGCCGTATGATATTTCAAAAGTGTTATTGTCGTTTTTGTTGTAAGTAAAATAAGCAGTTGGAAAAAGCTGTATATAATTTTTATTGAACGAAAGATCTTTTGTAACCTGGTCTCCTTTTGCTACTGTTTGTTCGGCACGCAAGCCAAGCTGTAAGCCAAATTTTTTAATCTTCTTTTGCAGGTTTACATAAGCTGCATTAATATTTTCTTTATAAATAAAATGATTGCTTAACGTATCATCAGGCTCCCATTTTAATGTGCCGTTATTATATAAACTATAAATAGCATTATTGTTTGTATTTACATAGCTGGTTTTAAAGCCCGCTTCAAATGTTGCGTTCTTTTTTAAAGGTTTTTTATAATCAGCTTTTAAAGTATAAATATCAATGTTTGATGGTAACTCACCATTTAATAAATATGGTAATTCAGATGGTGTTCCATCAGCATCATATAAATAGTTATACGTGTATTGCAAACCTGGTGTATGATAAAAAATATAATTAGCATCCGCACTTAATGTTTGCCCGCTGGTATCCAGTTTTTTATCCATGCTAAGTTCAAAGCCAAGATTTTTTAACGGCGTTTTTGTTTGCGATTGTGCGTTATTGTATTGCACAAATTGCTTTACACTATCATAAATATTTGATGTGCCGCTTGAAGTAAATGCCTGGTCATCAAACGTGCCATTAAAAGTTAGACTGTATGTAGTGTTTTTATCAGCAAAGAAATCTGTGCCCACTTTAAAACTGTGCGACTTGTCTAAAAATTTTCCGTAAGTATGCTGATCATAATACCTGCTGAATGGTGAAGTAAGTGTGTCGCGCAAGCTTCGCTTGATGTATATATCATTAAAGCCTTGCCAGTATGCATAATTATATTGACCGAAAACATTAAACTTACCTTGCCTCCAGTTAATATTAAAGCTGTTGGTGTTCTTAAAATATTTTGCAAAGATTGCGCTGCTTGTTAAAGTGCCATTAAAGCCATTGTTTTTATTCTTTTTTGTAATGATGTTGATAATGCCTGAATTACCTGCAGCATCATACTTTGCAGGTGGTTGGGTCATAATTTCGATCTGGTCTAACTGTGATGAAGGCATGTTCTTTAAATAATTTGCCAGGTCCTGTCCATTTAAATAAGTCTGCTTTCCATCAATCATAATTATAACACCCTGCTTGCCTTTAAGACTAACATTGCCATCATTATCAACCGAAACACCTGGTGATTTTTCTAATACTTCAAGCGCTGAAAGGCCGCCGTTTGTAGGCGAAGCATCAACATTAACAACAGTTTTGTCAATCTTATTCTCGATTAAAGGTCTATGCGCAATAACACTTACTGTATTAAGTTGTGCAACAGTTGTATTCATTTTTATATCATCAACTTTAACCGTTGCATTATTAACCGTGAAATTTTTTGTGAAGTGAGTTGAAAAGCTAACGGCTTCTGCCTTTATAAAATAAACGCCTTGCTTTACCTGCTCAAAAGTATATGCGCCTGTTTTATCTGAAGCCGCAATCTTAACCAGTGCAGAATCTTTGGCGCTAAATAAAGTAATTGTCGCCGCTTCAATCGGTTTATCATCTGCAGATTTAATTAATCCTTTTACAACAAAGTTTTGTTGAGAAAAAAGGTAACCAGATGAACATGAAAACATAATTATAAACAGTAAATATTTGCTCATAACACACCTACGTTTTTTTTCGTAGGACGAATGTCAAACGTTTCAAAACATTGATTGTTACAATTAGGATGAGTGGAATAATAAATTTTATTAGTGGTAATTGCGAATGAACAGGAGGTTAGTGCAAACCTGGCTTATTAATTTCCGTCATAGAAAAAATCAATTTTAGCGTTGGTTTTTAAATCTGTTTTTACTGATAACTTATATACTTGTGTACCAACCGTAATGCGCATAAGTGCTGTGTTTGGCGGTATTGTTCCAAGGTTTTCTGCAACCAAAACAAACTCATGTGTGCGATGTGAAGTGTCAGCATGCACTTTAAATGTTATTGGTTCATGTGTTAATGTTTGGTTGCTTACAATAATCTCATTGTTATGAAACACACTCACACGATCACCGTCAATTTCTGCATTGTCAAATAATTCAACCAAAATATCCGCCGTATTAATATGATAAGTTTGCAATAACACGTTATCACGTTGTGTTAGCATCTTAGATTTATCACCTTTCGTTGTAACTATTTTTGATGAATCTGCTATATGCTGTTTTGCTGAAGCCAGCCGTATTGAATCCTGCGTTTCCTGATCTTTAATTTTAGCAGCAGCATTTACTTTATTCAACGAATCCTGCAATAGCTGTTGTTTCTTTTTAGCAATAGCTGTTGCATTGTTTACGGAGTCGGCAATTTGTTGCTGGCGTTTCTTTGCTGTAACTGATGCATTAGTTATTGAATCCTGCAAATGTTGCTGTAGCTTTTGTTGTACAATAGTCAATGAATCCTGTAAATGTTGTTGCCGTTTCTTTGCATTAGCTGCAACAATTTTTAATGAATCATCTATTTGTTGCTGCCGTTTTTTAGCGAATGCATTTGCGGCATTTGTTGAATCAAGAATTTGTTGTTGCCGTTTCTTTAAAGCAATAGCAGCATTGGAGATTGAATCCTGTATGCGTTGTTGCTGTTGTTGTTTTACAAGATCAAGAGAATCTTGAATATGTTCTAATCTTTTCTTTTCGAGTACTGCAACAACTTTTAATGAATCATCTATTTGTTGTTGCCGTTTTTTAGCGAATGCATTTGCGGCATTTGTTGAATCAAGAATTTGCTGTTGCCGTTTCTTTAAAGCAATAGCAGAATTGGAGATTGAATCCTGTATGCGTTGTTGCTGTTGTTGTTTTACAAGATCAAGCGAATCCTGAATATGTTGTAATCTTTTCTTTTCGAGTGCTGCAACAATCTTTAAAGAATCATCAATTTGTTGCTGCCGTTTTTTAGCGAATGCATTTGCGGCATTTGTTGAATCAAGAATTTGTTGTTGCCGTTTCTTTAAAGCAATAGCAGCATTGGAGATTGAATCCTGTATGCGTTGTTGCTGTTGTTGTTTTACAAGATCAAGAGAATCTTGAATATGTTCTAATCTTTTCTTTTCGAGTACTGCAACAACTTTTAATGAATCATCTATTTGTTGTTGCCGTTTTTTAGCGAATGCATTTGCGGCATTTGTTGAATCAAGAATTTGCTGTTGCCGTTTCTTTAAAGCAATAGCAGAATTGGAGATTGAATCCTGTATGCGTTGTTGCTGTTGTTGTTTTACAAGATCAAGCGAATCCTGAATATGTTGTAATCTTTTCTTTTCGAGTGCTGCAACAATCTTTAAAGAATCATCAATTTGTTGCTGCCGTTTTTTAGCATATGCAATTGAATCTTGAGCATGTTGCTGTTGTTGCTTTTTTACGAGATTAAGTGAGTCTTGAATGCGCTGCTGATTTCTCTTTTCAGCAATTGCTGCATTCTTTATTGAATCCTGGTTTGGCTTTTGAGAATCAGGGTCTGATTGTGTAAACGGAACAGTATTTTTAACATTAGGATTAAAGGCAATAACCTGTTCCGGTGTACCAAACTCATTAACTAAAGAACGTTGCGTAGCAGTATCAAGATCGGGCATTAATTTATAATACACTGATGTACCATCACAATAATCCGCGCATCCAATAATTTCACTGCTTAAAAAAATACTATCATAAGTAACAATAACCCGGTTAACAGGTATGCAATGTGTGCAGTCAAGCCATTTAGCATTTGGCGGATCTTTTTTAAATAAAATAGCTCCATCCTTCATGTAAAAAGTATCCTTGCTAAGCTTGCCTGTAATGGATGTAATTATTTTGGAATTGGTTCTGTCATGCGCTTCTTTACTTCGTGTGCCACTAAATTCACTGCCGATAACAGAAGTAATTTCAAGCGTTCTTACAAACTGTGCTTTGCGTGAATTGCCGACACCTTTCCATGTGCCCAACATCCAGTTTAAATTTTGCCCGTTACAAAATGCACAGGAACAAAAAAATATAAATAATAGCAGGTATCGTTTTGGTATTATCATACTAATCAATTCTAATAACGCAATAAATTGATTTTTATTAAATGATTAAGTACGAAGATATTTGAAT
>CAZZXW010000189.1:0-6423 GCA_964658095.1 uncultured Parafilimonas sp.
ATCCTGCCCCGAAATTTTTATAGATATCCCGTTGTAAGGTGTTTGGCCGGGCAGTGATGGAGGCATTATAAATATAAGCGGACTTATAGCCTGGTGCAGCGATTCAAAATGAAAATCTTTCATTACACCTATAATGTGCCCGGTTGTGTTTCCATAGCGAAAATCTTTTCCAACAGCTTGCTGAACTGATTTCCATCCAACCGCTTTTGCAGCCGCTTCATTAATAATAAAATTTGAAGTATCGGTTCCATAAGCACGTGAAAAATTTCTTCCTGCAACTATTGTTATTCCATAGGTTGGTATAAAATTATAATCAGTTGCAACATATCGTATATCCGCCTTTACCGGCACCATAGAATCAGAACCTAAAGTTGCAGCACCGTTTCCATCTAATAATCTTCCGGTAGGAACTCTCGAAGAACGTCCAACTTCTTTAATGTTTGGGTTCTGCAATAAAGTATTTCTAAATGATTCATATTGGTCATTTAATGCAGTGTTATATCCTATGTTAACGATATGTTCTTTATCATAACCCAATGATGCGTTTTGCATAAAATGCAATTGCTGAAACACAATAATGGTTGTTATAATAAGAATGATGGAAATAGCAAATTGTGTTACTACAAGTACTTTGCGAAAGCTAATGCTGCTGCCTTTTGCTTTGAATAATCCTTTCAATGTTTTTACCGGTTGAAAAGAAGACATGAACAATGCAGGATATAACCCTGAAATTATTCCTATAATAAAAGGTGATAAAAACAATGGAATAAGAACCTGCCACTTTAATAAAATACTTACAGATAAGTTTTGTTCAGATATTTTATTTAACCAGGGCAACGTGATATACAATAAACCCAATGCAATAAAAATGGCTGCCCATGTTATTAATACAGACTCGCTAAGAAATTGTACAACCAGTTCTGTTTTTCTTGCACCAACAACTTTTCTTATACCAATTTCTCTTGCCCGCAAAGCAGAACGTGCGGTAGAAAGATTCATGTAATTAATACAGGCAATCAACAAAATAAACAAAGCGATAGCAGAAAAAATATATACGCGGTTAATATCACCGTTGGGTTCTGCTTCATAATCTGTGTGTGAATAAAGATGAATATCAGTAAGCTTTTGCAGGTCAAGCTTTGTGAGTTTTGAAGGTTGCATGCCGCCATATTGATCAGCCATGTGCTTATCAAGAAAGGCCGGAAACCTTGCCTTCATGCCTTCAACGTTATAATTTTTTGGAAGCATTAAGTAAGTGAAGAATGAATTGTTGCCCCAGTTTGTGCGCAAGCCTTCTTCACCATACACTGCTGAATCTTTTAATGTATTGAATGAAACCAGCATGTTTGGATGAAGATGCGCGTTGAAAGGAAACGCTTTATAAATACCTGTTACCTTAACATCAAACTGGTTATTGGCTCTGATTACTTTGTTGATCGGATCTTCGTTACCAAAATATTTTTTTGCTGTTTCTTCAGTGAGCACTACAGAAAAAGGATCGCTTAATGCTGTCTTCGGATTTCCTTTTAAAACATCAACTGTAAAAACATCAAACAAATTTTCATCAGCAAAATAAACATCCTGTTCATTTATTAACTTGTCTTTATAACGCAACGGAGTTGTACCATTATTCAGCAGCCGCGTCATCTTTTGTATCTCCGGAAAATCAGTTGGAAAATAATAACCAAACGGCGGTGAAACTGTAGCAAGCTTCAATGTTGCATCACCATTGCCGTTGTAAAAAGTTCTTGTTACACGATAAACATTATCAGCATTCTTGTTATACTTATCATAGCTTAACTCATTAATAATATAAGTTAGAATAAGCAGGCAGCATGTTAAACCAATAGTTAACCCAAAAAGATTGATGAAGGAAATAAATTTATACTTCATCAAATTACGCCATGCTGTTTTAAAATGATTTTTGAACATAGTTTAACACGGTTTTTATAAAAAAATAATTTTGATTGATCAAGTTTTCCAAATGTGAAACGATTGACAATTCATTGTTCATGTCTTATTCCGTTCTCAAACTTTTTATGGGATTTGCAATCGCTGCTTTAATTGCCTGGAAGCTAACTGTTGCCAGTGCAATAAACAGCGCAATAAAACCAGCCAGCACAAATACCCACCAGCCCATGTTAATGCGGTAAGCAAAACCATCAAGCCATTTTCTCATTGCCCACCATGCAACGGGTGCGGCAATAACAATGGCTATCAGCACTAGTTTTAAAAAGTCTTTACTTATTAGTTGCACTATGCTGCTTACACTTGCACCCAATACTTTGCGTATTCCGATCTCTTTGAATTTAACCTGCGCTGTATAAGTTGCTAAACCAAACAAACCCAGGCACGAAATAAAAATAGCGATACCCGCAAACACATTAAACAAGGTGCCGGCATGCTGATCTGTTTTATACTGTGCATCAAAAGTGGCATCTAAAAAATGATAACTATATGGTAAGTTACCTGCATATTTTTTATACTGTTCATGTACTGCATTAATAGCTTGTTGCGCTTTTTCAGCAGTAGTACGCACATACAAAATGTTCTCATTACGCCAGAAAGTAAAAAAGATTAAAGGCTTTATTTTTTCTTTTAAAGATTGAAAATTAAAATCCTGTGTAACGCCGATGATGGTTCCTTTTTTATCATGCAATGATACCTGCTGCCCAACATACGGTGGTTTTAAATGCATCATTTTTACGGCAGTTTCGTTCAACACAAAACTTGAAGAATCAGCCGGTGTGCCTGTAAAATTATTCCCTTCAATAAATTTAATTCTCATGGTGGGTATAAAATCATTATCAGCACACAACTGTGTTATGGTTACATTACTGTTTGATGGTTTTGCAGGCCAGTCAAGGTCGCCTGTTTCGCCATCAATATTCGCAAAACTGTAAGCATCTGATGTACCCACATTTTGTATTGCTGTTTGTTTTTTCAGTTCTGTTTTAACAGCATCTATGTGGTCAACTATTTCCTGTGTAAGCGGCACCGAGAAAACATAACTTTTATCATAACCCAAATCTTTCTGCTTGATAAATTTCATCTGGCTGCTCATAATAATTGTGCTTACCAGCAGTATAATAGAAATTGAAAACTGAAAAACAACAAGGGCTTTTCTTAATGTTGCAGCACCAATGCCTGATGTAATTTTTCCTTTTAAAGATTCAATAGGTTTAAAAGATGAAAGCTGTAGTGCGGGATAAATGCCTGCTGCAATCACTGTTCCCGCTACAGCAATGGCGATAGCTTGCCAAACATGTATATCATTAAAACTAAATGATAATTCCTTGCCTGAAATTTCATTATAAAAAGGTATCAGTAAGACGACTAAAACAAGTGCCAGCGCTATAGCAAAACAAAAGAGTAAAAGCGTTTCTGTAATAAACTGAAAAAACAATTCTTTTTTACTTGCACCTATTATTTTTCGTATGCTTACTTCTTTTGCTCTTGCCATAGAGCGTGCAGTGGAGAGATTAACATAGTTGATGCTGGCTATTGCTAACAATAAAATTATTACCAGCATAAATATTTGCACCATACGCAATGAAGATGTATTTCCATCAGCAGTAACCAAATGGATATCGGCAAGGTTTTGCAATGCATATCTTGTTTTACTATCGCCATTTCTTGCTTTTTTATAAGCAGCAGAAAGTAGATTGCTTATACTTGCAGGGTTAGTGCCCGGTTGTAGTTGCACAAAAGTGGTAAACGCATAATCACCCAAATCTTCATCAATCGTTTTCCAATCGCCGTTACCTCCGTAAGCCGTAAATTGTTTGGCATAATATGACATCGGGAATATGGCATCAAACTGAAGCGATGAATTTTCCGGGAAATTTTTTAATACACCAGTAACGGTAAAGTATTCTTTTCGAAAGCCTACAATTCTTCCAATTGCATCTTCACTACTAAAAAGCTTTTGTGCTGTTGCCTGTGTTAGTATAATTGAGTTAACATTAGGAAATAAATTCGTTAGGTTTCCTTCCAGCAATTTATAATTAAACATGGAGAAGAAACCACTATCAACATATCCAACCTTATTGCCATCAAAAATTATTGTTTTGTCTTTGTTAGATAAGTTTTGATCAAAATCGCTTTGTGTTCTTACCATTGATTTTATAGCCGGAATACTCTTTGCGTAAACAGCCAGTGGCCCGGGAACACCATTCCACACTTTGTCATTGTCATCAGACGGAAAATGAGCGCTTAGCTGGTAGATGTTTTTATAATCTTTATTAAACTTATCAAAACTAAATTCATTCTGCACCCACAACAATAACAGGATAGCAGTTGCCAGGCCAATAGCTAATCCGCTTATGTTAATGATGGAATAAAACTTGTTTTTAATAAGGCTTCGCCATGCTGTTATAAAATAATTTTTGAACATATTTTTTATTTTGTCTAATAGCTTTTGGCCATTAGGTATTAGCTAATTCATCATTCACTTCTTAAACTCTTTACAGGATTTGCAAGCGCTGCCTTTATTGCCTGGAAACTGATTGTTACAAGTGCAATAATTATTGCAGCAAGGCCGCCTGCAGCAAATAGCCACCAACTGACATTAATACGATAAGCATAATCTTGCAACCATTTATTCATGAAATACCATGCAAGCGGTGCGGCAATTAAAAATGCAATTGCAATAAGTATGATAAATTCCCTGGAGAATAAATAAACAATATTAGCAGACGATGCACCAAGCACTTTGCGTATACCAACTTCTTTTATTCGCTGTACTGCCATGAAAGATGCTAAACCATACAAGCCAAGACAGCTTAGAAATATGGCGATGGCTGCAAAAATTTTATACAACTGTGATAACTGATTTTCCTGTTTGTAAAAACTCGCAATCTTATCATCCAAAAACTTATAATCATAAACATAATTGGGAAATGTTTTCTGCCATAAGTTCTTAATGGATTGCATGGTTGAAGCAATGCTTGTTGTTGTCAGTTTTATTGAAGCCTGGCGATACATTGTGCTGTTTGTAGTGATAAGCAACGGCGCCATTGTGTTGCGCAAAGACCTGTCGTTAAAATCTTTCACTACACCAACAACAGGACATTTTATTAAACCATTCCACATGCTTATTTCTTTGTTCAATATATCTTCCGGCTTGTTCAAACCCAAGCTTTTTACCATTGATTCATTTACCAAAAATTCTTGTGTGTAACCGGAAGGTTGCAAATTTTTTCCGGCGATCAATTGTAATCTATAAGTAGGCACATAGTTATCGTCAGCGAATTTGGTAATCGCCTGGAAGTCTTCATCTTTTATTGCATGGTTAAACTTAAACGTAGTAAACATATTATTATCATCTTCAACCGGTGTGTTTGAACTGAAGGTTACTGCCTGCACGCCGTTTACACTTAATAACTGTTGTCTTAAATAATCCGTCATTTTTGTGCCCGTACTGTCCGGACGGAAAGGAACATTTACGATGGCATCTTTATCAAAACCTAAGGGCTGATTCATGAAATAATTCATCTGCTTTACAATAATGAGTGTTCCGATGATGAGTGCCTGTGCAATGATAAATTGAAATACAACTAATCCTCTTCTTAATGAAATTCCTTTTGTAGTATTTGCAGTGAGTTTGCTCTTTAAAGCAGTAACAGGATTGAAGCGTGATAAAACAATTGAAGGATAAAAGCCGGCGAATAACGTTACAACAATTGTTACTATAAACAGAAATAAAATAATTGCAGCATTGTTGAGTATGTTGAATGAAAGTGAGAGCTCTAAAACTTTATTTACATAAGGCAATGCAAGCAGTGTGATGCCTGCTGCTAGTATTACAGCAATTGTAACTATTAAAAATGTTTCAACAATGAATTGGATTTGCAATTGAGATTTATTGCTTCCCAAAACTTTTCTTATACCAACTTCTTTTGCACGATTAACAGCTTGCGCAGTAGAGAGATTAATAAAGTTTACGCAGGCAATTAATAAAATGAATGCTGCAATCAGCCACAATACATTAATCAGCTGATGACTGATTATTTTGTTGCTGTAATTGCCTGCTTCTGCATCATAATGTACCGCACTTAATAGTTGAAGAATTTGACTATTTTTATTATCAGCAGGCAAAACTTTTCTTGAATATGCTTTCAGCTGTTGATTAAAATTGTCAACAGAAATATTTTGCGGCAACAAAACATAGCAACCAAAATCTGCGGATGTTCCATTCCAATCAGGTTGTGCAAATCCATATTGTTTATCACCGGTAAAATCTGTTCCATAAGCAATAACCAATTTTAGCTGAAAGTCGGTATTTGACGGTATGGTTGCGAGTATGCCTGAAACTTTTAGTGCTACCGGCGGGAACTGAAACAAACCAGGACCAATGCTATAATATCCTGTTAGCTTAATGGTTTTGCCTATTGCTGTTTTCCAATCACCAAAATATGTTTG
>CAZZXW010000190.1:0-6409 GCA_964658095.1 uncultured Parafilimonas sp.
CATTTTTTTCAAGCTTGAAAAGATTGCACCTACTGATGCAAACATTTTAATCTTAGGTGAAAACGGAACCGGAAAAGATTTAATAGCAAAAGCTATTCATCAAAAATCTTTAAGAGAAAAACAACCATTTATTAAAGTTGATGTGGGCGCCTTAACTGAAACCTTATTTGAAAGCGAATTGTTTGGGCATAAAAAAGGAGCTTTTACAGATGCAAGAGAAGACCGTACCGGCCGCATTGAAGCAGCCAACGGCGGCACTTTGTTTCTTGATGAAATAGGAAATATCACATTACAACAGCAGGCAAAATTATTAAGCGTTTTACAAAACAGGCAGGTAATAAGATTGGGCACGAACCAACCCGTTCCTATTGATATTAGATTGATATGTGCAACCAATATGCCGTTGAACGAGTTGGCTAATGAAAACCGTTTCAGAAAAGACTTAATTTACCGCATCAATACGGTTGAAATTATGTTACCACCGCTGCGTTCAAGAAAAGATGATATTATTTTACTCGCAAAACATTTTGCAAAACAATACGCCGCCAAATACCGCAAACCAGCTATAGAATTAGATAAATCTGCATTGGATAAATTAATGAAATATCCTTTTCCCGGCAATGTGCGCGAACTGCAATACACCATGGAACGCGCTATTATTATGGGCGATACTGATGTGCTTACAGAAAAAGATTTACTCTTCTCGCCTATAGAATCAACAAGTGGCAGTGCAAATGAACAAGATGATTTTAAATTGAGCACCATTGAAAAAAACACCATTCTGCATGTTATAGAAAAACATAACGGCAACATAAGTAAAGCTGCAAAAGAATTAGGTTTAACCAGAACCGCGTTATACAGGAGGCTTAGTAAATATGATATATAAACAACCGGGCAGCAGGCTTGTTGTACGCATATTATTATTAACAGTTGAAATATTTATATCAAGTTACCTGATTTTTAATCACCAGTTTTTATTGAGTGCGATTGCGTTTGCAGTAGTAGTGTATCAATGTTATAATTTATACGGCTTTCTTAAAAAAGCACAGGCAGAAGTAACCCAGTTTGTGGAAAGTGTACATTACCGGGATTTCTCAAGGCATTTTGATGTACGCCATGCACCTGCAGAACTGCAAGGTTTGCGGCAAGGTTTCAATGAAATTAATTCAGCATTTAAAATAATTAGTATTGAAAGAGAAACGCAATATCAGTACCTGCAAAAAATATTAGAGCTTGTTGATACGGGCATTCTTTCTTATGAAATTGAAACAGGCAACATTGTTTGGATGAATGAATCTTTAAAGCGCCTGTTGAAGATTCCTTTCTTAAGAACCATTCAATCGCTTGATAAAAGAGACGCAGCGTTGTGTTCGGTTGTAGTTAATTTGAAACCTGGTGAAAATTTAATAAGTGATATTCATATTGAAAGAAATACACTTAAAATTTTATTGGCCGCAACTGCTTTTCAAACAGAAGGAAAAAAGTATAAGCTTATTGCTTTTCAAAATGTGAATGAAGCGTTGGATGAAGCTGAAAGCAAGGCCTGGCAAAAATTATTACGTGTGATGACGCATGAAATAATGAACTCTGTTGCACCCATTTCTTCATTGGCTGATACATTAAAGAACCGATTGCAATATTCCTCGCAACTTGTGGATGATGAAACAGGAACACTTGAAGATCTTTCTTTAGGCATGGAAACCATTAAGCGCAGAAGTGAAGGCTTATTAAAGTTTGCGCAAACGTATCGTAACTTAAATATGATTACCGCACCAAACCTTCAAAAGTTTTATGTAAAAGATCTTTTTAAAACACAGCAACGCTTAATGCTGCCTACACTTGATCAAAAAAATATTGAGCTTGATATTATTTTAAAAGACCAGGAACTTCAGATAGAAGCTGATATAAATCTTATTGAACAGGTATTAATTAATCTTTTACTGAATGCAATGGAAGCCGTTAAAGAAGTAAAAAAACCAAAAATAATTTTAACCGCAAGCCAGTTACAAAATAATCACACTGTAATAAAAGTAGTTGATAACGGCAGTGGCATAGATGATGAGGTGCTTGATAAAATCTTTATACCATTCTTCAGCACTAAAAAAAGCGGCAGTGGCATTGGTTTAAGTTTATGCAAACAAATAATGATGCTGCACAAAGGCAATATTAATGTGCAAAGCATTAAAGGTGAAGGCACCGCTTTTATAATGCAGTTTTAGCAAATCAATTGCGCAAGATTATTTATTTGGTTTGCTGCTGTCAGGTTGTGACGGAGGTGGCGGCATCTGGCCATTTGGTGGCGGAGCACCGTTGGGAGGCATCATATCATGATGTTCATTATTTCCACCAGCCATTGTTGTTTCATCTGGATGCGGGTTACCGTGATGGCAGGTAATACATTTTATAACATTAATCGTATCGGGTCTTGTTGATTTTTCAAAATTGAAATACGTAGAATCAATGCTTCTTGTCATTCGCATCATATATCGTGCAATTCCTTTTTCCTCTTTTTCATCACTTGCAAAATCCGGCTTGCCATTAAATACATGACAGAAATTACACTTTACACCTAATGCAGCTTTAAAGCCATCCATGATCATATCAAGGCTGTCTTTACTTATATTTTTTGGCAGCACCTGCAGGTTTTTAAAATGCCCTGTATCGCTATGGTTTGTAACTGTTTTAAGATTTGATGAAGATGGCTTTGTTGCAGCTATACTTATAACTACACCAATTGCAAGCAGGAATGTAACTGACAGTGTTTTGGAGTTTGATACTTTCATGTAATAGTTTCTGGCGGTAAATTAAACGAAAAGAACTAACAAATAAAGTTAATCAACGGAATATTTTATACCAGCCTTTCTACGCACTTCATCCATAGTTTGCATAAGCAATAAAGTATCTGCATGTGTCATCACATTACTTTCTGTTAAACCATCTTCAAGACATTTGCAAACATGCATAGCTTCATACTGATAACCGAAACCTTGTTCATCCGCAGGTGTATAAATTATTTCTTTTGTATCAGGCCTGCCTTTATAATATTCAATCGTTGTAAACGGTGTGTAATAACGATGTGAAAAATGAATTCTGCCTTCTGTTCCGCATACATCCGCTTCAGTAGATGTGTCTGATAAAAATGTAGAGAACAACTGCGCTATTGCACCATTTTTATAATTGAATGTAGCCGCACATTGCGCATCAATACCGGTAGAAGCCGGCGTCATGCTTGCTTCAATTGCATCTGGCTTGCCTAAAAAAAATAAGGTAGTGAATATGTTGTAAATACCAATATCAAGTATAGTTCCGCCGCCGAGCTGAGGATCAAAAATTCTTTGCGGTGCATTTGCCGGTGGCTTAAATCCAAAATTCAGCTGCATGCTTTTTAGCTCACCTAACATGCCTTCATCAATCATTTGCTTAACCTTATTATATGGCTTCAAAAACTTTGTCCACACTGCTTCCATTAAAAAAACTTTCTTATTGCGTGCAGCATCAATCATTTCTTTTGCCTGCTTATAATTTATAGCAAATGCTTTTTCACATAACACGGCTTTATTATGTTCAATGCATAATAATGTATGCTGATGATGATGGCTGTGCGGCGTTGCAACATAGACCACATCAACTTCATCATCTTTTACCAAATCTTCATAACTATAATGCTTATGTGGAATATTATATGTTGAAGCAAACTCATCTGCCGATTGCTTGCTGCGTGCTCCGCAGGCAATGAGTGCTGCATTTGGAACCAGCTTTAAATCAGAAGCAAATTTTCCGGCAATGCGGCCGCAACCTAAAATTCCCCAACGAATCATGTAATAATTTTAATTGATATCAATAATAAATAGTCAGGTTAAAAGCATCAGCGTTTTCATTTAATGCTGCAGCAGTTGCATTACTGATGCGAAAATTAACGCCGCTGTTTTCTTTAAGGCTGCCCATATTCCAAAGCACTTTTGCATAAACTGCGTTGCCGTTATCTGCCGTAAGTTTTACAATGGTTCCTGGATTAATATCGTCTGCAAGAATATAATATTTGCCATCGCTCCAGCCGCTTGCTGTTTTAAATGTTTTACTAATGCCAGATACATGCTGCTCTTTCCTGCTTTGTTTAAAAGCATCTGCAAAATAACCCGTCGGATTTTTTGTTTCATTTGATGATGTGGCGATATCATTTGCAACTGTACTGGTTTCATTTGTTGCTGAAACTGAATTAATGTTAGATGCATTATTTGCAACGATATTCGTTGATGTATCTTCAGTTTTTACTTCTAATGTTTGCGCAGGTTTAGTTACAGGTTGTGTTGATTGTGTTGTTGTTTCAACTCTTTGTCGTTTTGTATCAGCAACAGGTTTATTTGTTGCAGCAACAGTATTATCATTATTACCTACAATTAAAATGCTGCCAAGTTGGGCACTGTTATTTACAAGATGATTCCAGGTTTTTAGATCGTTTACAGAAACATTGTATTGCTTACTAATGCTGAATAAAGTTTCACCTTTAACTACTTTATGCGTTGTGTAATTTGAAGCAGGTTTTATTGTTACAGCAACCGGTTTTATACTTTGCGTTGCAATATTTGTTTTTTTATCAGATGGAATTTTTATAACAGAACCATACACAAGTTTGGTATCTGCATGCATGCCATTCATGCGCATAATATCGCCAACATTTGTATTAAACTGCTTTGCCAAAGCAGATAAACTTTCGCCTTGTTGTAATGTATGATTGATGTAATTGTTTTGTGCTGATACTGATTGTGCCGTGCATAAAATTGTTGCAAGTACAAGCGGATAAAAACATTTTCGCATAAAAAAATTTATGCGACAAATTTAATCTTTAAGAATCCGCCAGTTGATTGGATAGTAATTATTAACACGATTGTGCAAAAATTTAAGCCAGCCAAGAGAGTAGTTTTTATATGTGGATAATACCCAGCCTTTGTGGTTATAATTTATACTTATATCTTTTTTGCGTAGGTATTGTAATGCTTCACCAAGAGAAAGTTGAACGTGTTGAATTGAATTTTTTATAATGGTGCTTAAAGCCAGCTCATGATGCGGAAGAAGTTCATCGCGGATAATAGTTCCAATATCAATTCCTGCTTTGCGCAGGTATAAATTTTTTTGAAGTGTTGAAATATCATCCATCCAGCGGCTGTTTATTACTTTAATATTTTCTTTATGATTGAAAAGGAACCAGTCATCTTCATTAATATAATTCAAAGCAATTGCAGCCTGTTTGTTTGATGTTTTACTAAAAACATTTTTTTGGGATTTATAGTTTGATAAGTTGCCATCCTTCTTTTTAAAAGCTGCAATAAAAAAACCTTCACCTTTTATTTTATCAGGCCAAAAACGGTAACCAAAGGCTTTATGTTTTGCTGATCGTGTCTCCGAAATATTCCATTCGTTTCTTAATTCAAGCTGAATGCTTTCAACATGAAACTCGTCTTTTATCCAATCTAATATATCTTCATCTTCTTCTTTTGAAAAAGAACAGGTTGAGTAAATTAAGATGCCATCTTTTTTTAAAGCTGCATATACATCAGCCAAAATCCTTTGCTGGCGCTGATTACAGAGCATTACATTATTCATGCTCCATTCATTAATTGCATCAGCATCTTTTCTAAATAACCCGCTGCCACTGCAAGGTGCATCTACCACAATTACATCAAAATAATTTTCAAGGCGGTTAAAATCTGAAGCATCGTTATTTGTAATAACAATGTTTGGGCTTCCCCATTTTGTAAGATTTTCATTTAAAACATTTACACGCTGGTTTATTACTTCATTACAAACAATCAATCCATTATTAAAATAAGATGCAAGCAATGTGCTTTTGCCGCCTGGCGCTGCACATAAATCCAACACTTTTTTGTTTGTGTTACCTGCGCAGGTTTGCTTTAAAACTTCATACAAAAACATGCTGCTTGCTTCCTGCACATAATAAGCGCCTGCGTGCAGTAATGGATCAAGTGTAAAGGCCGGACGTTCCTGTAAATAAAATGCATTATTGCACCATGGCACAGCTTCAGTTAAATTAAATTGCGGATGAACAGCATTATCAATTAATGCAAACTTTATTAACTTATCATCATTAAAACGGATGGATGTTACAGGCTTATTATCTATGTGTGCATCTTCAAAAGCCTGCCGGTTGAAACCTGAAACACTTTCAAGGCTGTTAAGCAATTGTGCCGGTAATATCTCTTTCAATTTTACTGTAAATGTTTTATAAGCAATTCAACTTCCTGAACTGTATTAAAAGAATGCAATACAATTCTTAAACGTTCTTTGCCGGCGGGCACTGTTGGATAAAGAATTGGCCGAACATCAATATTTGCATTTTGCAATCTTTCTGCAACTTCTTTTACTTTTTCATTGCCCTGAACAATCACAATTT
>CAZZXW010000191.1:0-6360 GCA_964658095.1 uncultured Parafilimonas sp.
GTTACTTTATCTTCCCATTTTTTTTGTTTGAATTTAGCGCAACATATACCGCGGATAATTAAATTAATCTTTACACCTTCTGATGCCGCATGATATAATTTATAAATTAATTGCGGATCGCTTAGCGAATTTATCTTAAGTGTAATAACTGCTTTCTTACCGGCTTTTGCGTGTTTGATTTCTGTATTGATGAGATGCATCAACCGTTCACGCATAACAACAGGGCAAAGCATTAAGGTTTTGCATTCACTAAGATTTGAAATATTTGCTTTAGGATTATCAAGAAATTTAAAAATGCGGTTTATATCATTCATGATTTCGCGGTTGGATGTAAGCAGGCATTCATCAGCATAAACTCTTGCTGTTTTCTCATTAAGATTTCCTGTGCTTACAAAACCATATTGTATGATTTTTTTACCACTTGTCTTCCTGATAACACAAAGCTTGGCATGCACTTTATAATTGGGTATGCCAAGCAAAACTTTTACGCCTTCTTCTTCAAGCCTGTCTTTCCATGCAAGATTATTTTCTTCATCAAACCTTGCCCTTAACTCAAGCATAACCATAACGTTTTTGCCATTGCGTGCTGCATTAATTAATGCATTGGCAACCTTTGAAGTTGATGCCAAACGGTACGCTGTAATTTTTATAGATGTTACTTCAGGATCAATGGCCGCTTCACGCAAAAGATCAATAACAGAATCAAAAGAATGATATGGAAAATGCAGCAATACATCATCTTTTAAAATAACATCTGTAACACGAATGGCTTCTTTAAGTAACGGATGAATGAATGATGAACGCCTGATCTTTTTTTCTCTGAACACATCTGGAAAATCCATAAAATGCCTGAAGTTGTGTATACGGCCGCCGGGAATAATGTTATCTTTTCTTGACAGATTAAGCTTGCGCATCAGGTATTCAAGCAAGCCTGCATCCATCTCTTTATCATATACAAATCTTGTTGGCTTGCCAATGCGGCGGTTCTTTAACCCCTTCTGAATTTTTTGTACGAATGAAGTGCTGATGTCATTATCAATATCAAGTTCAGCATCCTTTGTTACCTTAAAAATGTAGGATTCAAACTTTGTATAATTAAAGTAAGAAAAAATGTATTTTAAGTTGAAGCGTATCACGTCTTCCAGCAAAATAATATTGTGATAACCTTCCGGTGCCGGCAGTTGCACAAAGCGGCCAACTGTTCTGCTGGGCACTTCTATCAATGCATATTTTTGCTGATAGGCAGTATCTTCCCTGCGCATAACTACACCAAGATAAATACTTTTTTCACGCAAGTAAGGCAACTGCGGCAGGCTTTCAATCATTAACGGAATTGTATTTGAACGAACCTGTTCTTCAAAAAAAGTTTTTACAAACTGTTCCTGCTGCTGATTGAGTTTTTTTTCATCCACCAAAAAAATTCCCTGTTCTTCCATTTCTTTTAATATGCCTTGCCAAATGCGGTTAAATTCATTTTGCTGATCTAAAACAATGGTTTGTATCTGTTCAACAATTTCTGCAGGATTTTCTTCAAGATGCATGTTGCCTTTTTTACCACCGAGTTCAATCATGCGTTTAAGCGTTGCAACACGCACACGGAAAAATTCATCCATGTTATTTGAATGAATACCTAAAAAACGTATCCTTTCACGTAGCGGCACAGAAGCATCACTTGCTTCCTGCAACACCCTTGCATTAAAACTTAGCCAGCTTATATCACGTGGAATTAAATTTTTCATATTACAGCATAGAAAATTCAAATGTAGGCATCAATATAATTAAAACTGTATTCTTTATTTGGTGTATATCAAGATATAAGTTGATAAATGCATAAGCAATATCCAATCAAAATTCTGTATGAACGCGGATCGAAAAAATATTTACCGGCCCCCTGTCTTTATTATAACCAGGATTTATTACAAATTGATAATTGCCTGTTAACCACAAAGGCAACTTATCAGATGGCTTTACGCTATAGTACAGTTCAGCGATAGATTCTGCAGCATAACTCAATTTACCATCACCTAATATAAAACCAGAACCACCTTTTGCAATATAATTTCTATGATCTTTCGAAATACCGTTAGCCACAACTGCAATGCCTGCATTGTCATCAGCTCTTTTCCAGGTATCACCATTTAACGATAGCCCAAAGCATGCAGTGCGATCAATTTCTGTAAATACCCAGGTTTCATTTTTGCCATCATTCCAGCCGGCCCTGCCAAACAAGCCAGCTGTTTTATTTAACTGCGCATCAAAATTTAATTCAAAACCCGTTTTGGTGCGGCCGAGTTTTCTTGTGGCAGTTATATCTGGATTGTTTAGCTTGATTGCTTCATTATAATTACCAAAGTCGGCTTTATTATGATACACCAGCAAGCGAATGTTTGATTCTTTGCCATTAATGTGAAATTGTTTATCTACTTCTGCATTAATGCCTAAGGCAAAACTATCTTTAAATTTAAGATTAAGCTTTGAACCATTGGCTTCTGTCGGCAAGGTTGCAATACCTAACGTATAGGTAAAACTATTCAGCTTAAGCACGGTTGAAAAGCTATATGTGTAACCTCTTACGTTTGCAGCATAATCCCATGCACCATCATTCATTAAAGACCAGTTCATAAATTGTGTACGTGGTGAGTTGCTGAAATTATTTTTATCAAATAAATCACCTAAAGAAAATTTACCTGCCCAAAAGCTTAAATAATTTTTTGGCTGATATAGTTGCAACTGGTTGGCATTATCTTCTGTTATATCTTTTTCTTTTGATAAAGCAAACGTTTGCTTTAAATAATAACGCGCTGAATATAATGTTGGTGATGGATTGCCCACACGAAATGTTTCTCCATTTGATGAGCCAGCCATTCCTGTTGCACCGCTTAAGCCGCTGCCACCGGCTATTTCAGGATTAATGTAAGCTTCGGCGCCTTTCCATAATCTTGCACCAAAATATAATGTTGCTGTTATTGAATTTTCTTTTTCAGATTTGCCGCTTAAGCTGTTCATACCTTCATACGGTGAATGAAAAGAGGGCTTTATCTGGTAGATATATGTGGTTTGAAAATGAATGTTGAACCGCTGTTCTTTAGCTGTGTCTTGCGCATTTACAACAGTGAATATAAAAATGAAATATAAAAAAAATGAAACCAGCTTCAGGTTAGGTATCTGCATTAAGTGTTATTCAGGTGCTTCAAATTAAGCAACAAATTTTTGTTTAAAGAAATGCGCCGCATTATTAATTTATTTATCTCAAGGTTATACTTTGTTACCAACTGTGTAAGTCTTAAAGTATTCTATTATAAATTATTGCTATATTGCTTAGTCATCATAATTATTTGCCCGTATTATGAAAACAATATTAATTTTTTGTTCACTTCTACTATATGTGAATATTTATAGTCAATCTATGCCAAATGCAAAAGCAACCCAAAGCGGAACAAATCCATTACATAAACCCAATATAGTACAAAGTCAATTGCAAATGGATGTTCAGACTGATTCTATAACTTACAAATTAAATTTTCAGGTTGCAGATCTATCGTTACAAAACACTAGTACAAATGCTCAACCAAATACATGTTTACTTACAGATGCAAATGGAAATATATATCATGGAATACTTACTTCTTCAACTACATCCAAAGCTTATTCCTGCTCATTTTTAAAAGATGATATAAACAAGATAAGCATTGGTAAAATTATACAGTTTGAAATTTTGGCGGCGGATGGTAGTGGCGGTGTGTTTGCTACAGACAAAAAATTACAAAGCAGTATCTTAGAACAATGTGAAGCAATACTTACTCAATAATAAAAAATCTGAGATAGATAATTGTGATTGATTAATAACTTTATTTATGCCTTCAACTATTAATATCGGCAGATACCTGCTTGCTGTTGCGGTATTGGCTTTTGGAATTGAGCAGGTTGTTTTTAAACATCCGTTAACTGCTTTCATACCAATGACGGGGCTTCCTCAGAAGCAATTAATAATAGCTGTTATAACCGGCGTTTTGTTTGTTGTTGCAGGCCTGCGCATAGCTTTTAATTTTGGTGGCAAATACACGGCATGGTTTCCATGCACATTGTTTTTTCTTTTATTTCTTGTACTTCATTTACCTGCGTTATTAAGTAACATACGCAATGGCGGCGAGTGGACAGTTTGCTTTGAACTGGTTGCACTCGGCAGCGGTGCTTTAATTGCGGTAATTTTAAATCACCCCGTTTTAACGGCCCGGCCACATAACAACAATAAATGGCTAAATGTGGCGCGTATTTTATTTGCGGTTTCTTTAATAGTATTCAGCGGCTTGCATTTTATTTATGCAGACTATATTGCTACACTTATTCCCGGCTGGATTCCGTTTCATCTTTTCTGGTCTTATTTTTTTGGAGTAGCTTTTATTGCAGCAGCTGCCAGCCTTTTGCTGCAACTGGTTGTTCATTTATCAACTCTGTTGCTGGCAATTGTATTTTTTGTTTGGGTACTTGTTTTGCATCTGCCAAGATGTATTAATAATATGCACACAGAAGCAGAATGGACAAGTTTATTTGTTGCATTTGCAATGGGCTCAACAGCGCTTATGTTTGCAGGTGTGTATACTAACAAGAAGAATTTGTATGATTAATAACGCAAATGCAAATCGTAAAATGATTTGATTTTAAATGCTTAATTTTATTCTAATAAAAGTAATAACTATGAATCAGCAAATAAATCAAATGGGCCCAACCTGCGGTAATCCAAATTGTACCTGCGAAGTATGTACGTGTGAAAACTGCAGTTGTTGTTAAGACATAACGTAAATAAAAAGCCGGTTAACGCCGGCTTTTTTATTTATGGAATGTTGTATTGATAACTTATGGAATAAATTTTATAATCAACCATTCAAGTTTTGAATAATCTTTAGCTGCGCTGATCTTAATTGCTCTTCAGTTAATTTTAATTTCTTTCTTGTAAAGTTTAGATCATCTGCCGAATTAATAGGAACCAAATGCAGATGTGCATGTGGCACTTCAAGGCCAATTACTGCAATTCCACAACGGTTGCAATCAAAAGATTTTTCAATGGCTTTTGCAATAGGCTTTGCAAATACTAACAGGCTGCTTAAATAGTCTTCATCCAAATCAAACATTTTATTTACTTCAGTTTTAGGAACTACCAATGTATGCCCTTCAACCAAAGGAAAAATATCCAGGAAGGCAAAAAATTTTTCATCTTCTGCAATCTTATAAGAGGGTATTTCGCCGTTAATGATTTTTGTAAATATGCTCATCTTATAAACTAATCTCTTCTACCTTAAATTTCATTACGCCGTTTGGCGCTTTCACTTCAGCAATTTCACCAATATGTTTACCAAGCAAGCCCTGACCAATAGGTGACGAAATAGAAATTTTATTTGCTTTAAGATCAGCTTCTTTTTCACCAACAATCTGGTAAGTAACTGTTTTTTTGGTTGCCACATTCGTGATAGTAACCCGAGTTAAAATAGAAACCTTGCTTGTATCAATTTCGCTTTCTTCAACAATCCTGGCGCTGGCAATCTGGCTCTCAAGCAAGGCAATTTTTGCTTCTAAAAGTCCCTGCGCTTCTTTTGCAGAATCATATTCCGCATTTTCTTTCAAATCGCCTTTTTCACGTGCTTCTGCAATAGCTCTTGATGCAGCCGGCCTTTCAACTGATTTCATTTGCTGCAACTCTTTCCGCATTTTTTCAAAAGCAATCTTTGAAACGTACATTAAATCACTCATATATTTAGCTTTTGTTAGAGATAAAAAAAATACAACGCCACACATTTAATGCAGCGTTGCACAACACAAATATAAAAATATCATTTCAAACCAAATGCTTTCTTAACAGAAATCACAAATTTTTAGCGCAGGTTTTCTGCTTAAAGGCATTTGTTAGCGCTTAATTTATCCAACACTATTTTGGCCATTTTAAAAAATGCTTCATGCGAGTAACCGGCAATGTGCGGTGTTATAATAACATTTTTTCGCTGATATAAATTTTGCAATTGTTGGTTCTCTTCAGCCGAGTAGCTGTCAAGGTTTTCATTCTCTAAAACATCAATGCCTGCTGCACTTATCAAGTTATTTTCAAGTGCGTTGATCAGGGCATTTGTATCTGTTACCTTTCCGCGGCAGGTAGTAAGAAAAACAGGCTTGCGTTCAAGTTGTTTGAAAAATGCATCGTTGGCATAATGATGCGTTTCTGTTGTAAGCGGAAGATGCAGGCTTATAACATCGGCATATCTTGCAATTTGTTCCGGAGCTGCTTCATGTATATATGTTTTGGCAAAGCCGAACTTATACTTGTCATTTGCAAGTACTGTACAATTAAATGAAGCAAGCAGTTTTGCAAAT
>CAZZXW010000192.1:0-4498 GCA_964658095.1 uncultured Parafilimonas sp.
AGCATTGGCTTTCATTTCTTTTTCTTTACGCTTCTTCTCGTAAAGAAATTTTTTATAGTCAACTGCTTTGCAAACCGGTGGGTCAGCATTGGGGGAAATTTCTACTAAGTCAAGTTCAAGCTGCTGCGCAATTTTAAGCGCATCTTGTGTTGGATAAATACCAACAGTAACATTATCGCCAACTAATCTTACTTGTGGCACCCGTATTCTTTCGTTGATACGATGTTCAGGCTCGGGCTGCCTGTTAAAACGTGGATTAAATCTTCCTCTTTGTGGTAAAGCCATTAATTATTGTTTCGTGAATAATACTTAATAAAAGTTTTTAAATTTAATTGATATTGTAAACAGTTTGTAAAATTACTCTATCCTTTTCTTTCTGCAATTTCTTCTTTCAGCAAATTAATAAACTCTTCAATAGTTTGAGATTCACTTTCTGTTTTATTATGTTTTCTAATGGCAAGTTTTCTTTCTGTTGTTTCTCTTTCACCAATTACCAGCATGTAAGGAGTTTTGCTTAGTTCTGCATCACGTATTTTCTTGCCAACTTTTTCACTGCGTTCATCTGTTTCAACTCTTATGCCTGCTTTTTTTAGTTGAGTGAAAACTTCTTTTGAATAAGGAATGAATTTATCGCTGATAGGTAAAATTTTTACCTGAACCGGTGATAACCAAAGTGGCAACCTGCCAGCATAATGTTCAAGCAAAAAACCAATAAATCTTTCATGCGTACCAAGTGGTGCACGATGAATAATTAAAGGAATTTCCGAAGTATTTTCAGCAGTTATATAAGTAAGACCAAAACTTCTTGGCTGAGAAAAATCTACCTGGTTTGTTGCCAAAGTAAATTCACGGCCAATAACACTGTAAATCTGCACATCAATCTTTGGCCCGTAAAACGCAGCTTCATCAGCAACTTCAACAAAAGGTATTTTAGATTCAATTAAAACATTACGTACCATTTCTTCAGTTTCCATCCAAAGCTCTGGCTCGTTCACATATTTAATTCCTAATTTTTCTTTTGAATGAAGCGATAAGCGCATCACATATTTATCAATACCAAAAATTTTAAAATACTTTAAATACATATCATTTACCGCACGAAACTCATCTGCGAATTGTTCCTTGCTACAATAAATATGTGCATCGTTCATGTGCAAACAACGTACACGCATCAACCCAAACAATTCACCGCTTTGCTCATAACGATAAACTGTTCCATACTCAGCAAGACGATACGGCAGATCGCGGTAACTTTTAGGTTCTGCCGCATATATTTTATGATGATGCGGGCAGTTCATTGATTTCAAATAATATTTCTCGCCTTCAATCTCCATCGGCGGATACATACTATCTGCATAATAAGGCAAATGGCCGCTGGTTAAGTACATGCTTTCTTTTGCGATGTGCGGGGTGACAACACGTTTATAACCACCAGTTTCTTCGGTTTCTTTTGCAAGCTTTTCAAGTTCTTCAATAATCACAGTTCCGTTAGGCATCCACATTATTAAGCCTTGCCCAACATCATCATCCATTGTATAAATACCCAGCTCTTTTCCAAGTTTGCGATGATCGCGTTTCTTGGCTTCTTCAAGCATCGCTAAGTATTCATCTAATTCTTTTTGGCTTGGGAATGATATGCCGTATAAGCGTGTAAGCTGCTTGTTTTTTTCGTCGCCTTTCCAATATGCGCCAGCAATGTTTGTTAGCTTGATGGCTTTTATAAAACCTGTGCTTGGAATATGCGGGCCACGACAGAGATCTGTAAAATTTCCTTGCGTATAAAAAGTGATGTTGCCATCTTCAAGGTTTTGTAATAAATCCAATTTATATTCATCGCCTTTATTAGTAAAGTACTCAATCGCTTCAGCCTTTGGTGTTTCTTTTCGTATGTATTGATTGTTCTGTTTGGCGAGTTCATTCATTTTCTTCTCCAACGCTTTCAAATCTTCTTCGGTAATTTTTTTATCACCTAAATCCATGTCATAATAAAAACCATTGTCAACCGGCGGACCAACCCAAAACTTCACACCCGGAAACATGCTTTCAACTGCTTCCGCCATTAAATGCGCCGTAGAATGCCAGAACGTTGATTTGCCTTCAGCATCATTCCATGTTAGTAATTTCAACGTTGCATCTTCATTAATTGGTCTTGTTGCATCCCATGTTTTTCCATTTACACTGGCTGCAATAATTTTTCTTGCCAAGCCTTCGCTTATTGATTTTGCAACATCTAACGCAGTAACTCCATTTTCATATTCACGCACAGCACCATCCGGAAATGTAATATTGATCATTTTGTAAAGTAAAAAGCGAAAATCTTAACTTCAAAATCTTTCAAAGTTCTTAACGGTTTACTTTAATTTATTTTAAGCTGTTAGCCAACGGCCAATGGCAATAGCTTTATTCACTTCTTAAGCTTCTAACAGGATTAACCATTGCTGCACGCACAGATTTATAACCAACTGTTATTAATGCAATAACTACTGAACCAATTATTGCCAGTACAAACACCCAGACGGTAATATTAACACGGTAGGCAAAATTGTTAAGCCAGTCATGCATTATAAAATAAGCAAGTGGCGCAGCAATAACAAAAGCTATAATTATTAATACGATAAATTCTTTTGAAAACAGGTACACAATATGCGCTATGGATGCACCCAGCACTTTGCGTACGCCAACCTCTTTTGTACGTTGGGCAGCCATAAAAGAAACCAATCCATACAAGCCCAGGCAGGAAATAAAAATAGCCAGCCCAGCAAAAATTTTATAGAGTAATTCAAGCTGGGTTTCCTGCTGATAAAACTTTGCAATATTCTCATCCATAAAACTGCTGGTGTAAGCATATTCAGGAAAGAATTCATTCCAAATGGTTTGTATATTTTTTTGCGTTTGAACCATATCTAATGACCTTAATTTAACCGCAGTTAACTGGTAAAATTTATGATTTTCAGCCATTAGAATCGGCTTAATGTCCTGCTTTAAAGAATGTGTTTTAAAATCTTTTACTACACCAACAATTTTTTTCCAGTCGCCTCCGCCTAAACGAATGTCTTTATTAACTGCATCTTCAGGATTGTGTAATCCCAATTTATGCAACAGTGTTTCATTAATAACAACTTCATTCAGTGTATCACTTTTATTATAGAATCTTCCGGCTGCTAATTGTAACCCAAAGGTTTTTAAATAATCCTCATCACCAAACTTAATTGACACCGCAAAATTCTCATCTTCTTTATGGTTAAAAGCAAAGTTGGTGCTCCAGTTATTATCAGAAGAAGGAGCATCTGTGGTAAAGCTTACAGATTGCACGCCTTGTGTTTGCAAAAGCTGTTGTTTAAATGCCGGCATTCTTGAAACAATTGTGCTATCAGTATTGGCTGATATTAAAAAAACTGCTTCTCTATTAAAGCCAAGGTCTGCATGGTTTACAAAATTCATCTGGCTGATAGCAATGATGGTTGCTATAATCAATACCTGTGAGATAGCAAACTGCATTACCACCAATGCTCTGCGTAAAGAAATACCACCAATGTTTGCGGATGTAATTTTATTTTTTAATGCCAGTGAAGGATTGTAACCTGATAAAACCAATGAAGGATATAAACCTGATAACAATGTTACGAGTATAATCAGCCCGGCAATAAAAAGAATGGTTCGCACACTGATAAGGCTTAAATTTTCCTGGATAGATGCAATATTTTTTATGTAAGGCAAACACAATGCTGCTATTATAAATGCAAGCACAACAGAAACTAAAACAATCAGCGCAGTCTCATTCATTACCTGCAAAAAAAGCTGCAGGCGGTTGCTGCCTAACACTTTTCTTATACCTACTTCTTTTGACCTGCCAACAGCTTGTGCCGTAGCAAGATTTATAAAATTTATACAGGCCATTATAATTATAAAAATGCCAATGAGGGATAATGTAAATAAAGTTGAAGCGCTGGTTATATGATCACCAAAAATTTCATAATGATTATTGAAATGTAAATCGCTTAACGGTTGTGCAACATTCGTTCTTAACGATGCATTCCTGATTGTATAATGTTCTTTATTGAAACTGGTTAAACGGTTATTTAAACTTGCTGCACCAACATTGAAAGGCAACAAAGCGTAAACCTGGAAATTACTGGAAAGCGTATTCCAGTCATTATTGTAATTATATGCATCTGCATTTTTTTTGAGTGTTGGATAAGAAATTAAAACGCCTAAAGGAAAATCAGAATTCAACGGAACATCTTTAAGAATGCCGGCTACTTTTAGTGAAATATTATTATCAAGCGTAATGGTTTTATTTATTGCATTTTGCCAGTTGGCAAAATATTTTTCCGCAATTTTTTTTGAAAGCACAACTGTGTTTGGTTCGTTTAAAACATTTGCATTACCTGCAAGCCAGGTATAATTAAACACCTTAAAAAAGTTTGATTCGCAAAAGAAGATTCCGCTTGCTTCAATAAACTTTTTGTTAGCGGCATTGTTCGCTGAAGTATTTACC
>CAZZXW010000192.1:4508-6348 GCA_964658095.1 uncultured Parafilimonas sp.
GTTATCTGGCTGCCATAATTTGAGTTGATGGCTGCAAACGAAACATCAGGCATTTTTGAACGTAATGCTTCAAGCGATGCAACTGGAACACCCGGATTATAGGTAAAGCCATCTGCATATTTATCCTGCGTTACAATGCGGTAAATGTGTTTGTAATTCGGCTGAAATTTATCATAACTTAATTCATAAGTAACCACTGTAAAAATGATAAGGCTTGCTGCAATACCAATTGCCAAACCTGCAATGTTAATTACAGAGAAAGCTTTATTTCTTAAAACATTTCTCCAGGCAATTTTTAAAAAATTTTTTAGCATAAGTAGAATGATCTAATATTTAGAATGTCTGATTTATTTTTTTTAATGAATTTATTATATAACTGAAAAAGTTTTATGCTTTTTCAAATTGCGCCAGGCAATCTTTAAATACTGTTTAGTCACAAATAATATATTAATAAGGTTCACACTTCAAATAAATCCACATATGGCTTTACTTAAATTGGTTCAACGTGTATGCCAAGGCTAAAACGCTTTGCAGTTAAGCGTTTTAAATACCGCCAAACATTGCAGGTGTGCGAAAGCGGACAGTTTTTGTGCGACTGCGGACAGGAACCTTTATAAAAAAAGAACTATTAATCATTGCTAATTGATTAATAGTTCAAAAAAATTTGTAGTAAAAATTGCTATTAAAGCTACTTATTTGTGCTGCCTGGTTTTAATTCATTAATGCTTGTTTGTGGTGATAAAGCCTTATGTACTTTTTCAACGATAATATCATTTGGAACATTAAAATCAGCGGTTAAGCGAATATCTGAAGAAGATGCGCCTGCTTTCAATGTATATTTTCCTGCATCAGTAATCCATGATTCTTTATCTGTGTAAAAAGATGCAAGGTCAGTAGCAGTAAGTGTGAACTTAAGTGTTTGTGTTTCGCCGGGTTTAAGCAATTTTGTTTTACCAAAAGCTTTCAGTTCTTCAGCCGGTTTATCAATATTTTTTGATGGTGCGCTAACATAAATTTCAACAACTTCTTTACCCGGCATTCTACCCTGATTGGTAATAGTTAGTGTTGCGGTTATGCTGTTATTAAACACAGGTGCATTCAATTTTAAATTACCGAATGTAAAATTTGAATAAGATAAGCCATAACCAAATTCATAAGCAGGTTTTATGTTGAAAGTATTGTAGTAACGGTAGCCAACATAAATGCCTTCTTCATATGTTACTTCTGCCGGTGTTAATTTCATTCCGAACATGGCGGTTACTGCTTTTTCAGGAAACTCCTTGCCTGGAAAATTTTTTGCAGAAGGCACGTCTGCATAACTAACAGGAAATGAAACTGCCAGTTTACCGGATGGGTTTACTTTGCCGCTTAATACATCTGTAATTGCCTTACCACCTTCCAGGCCAGGCTGCCAGGCAAGTAGAATGGCATCAGCATTATCACGCCAGCTTGGTGTTTCTATAACGCCGCCAATATTTAATACAATAATTACTTTTTTGTTTTGTGCATGAAAAGCATTTGCTACATTTTTTATTAATGTTTTTTCAGTGTCTGATAAATTAAAATCATCATCTACTTTCCTGTCATTGCCTTCGCCTGCATTTCTGCCAAGTACAATCACAGCAACGTCTGATGTTGCAGCCTGCTTTGTAATAAAATTATTATCCAAAACGTACTCCGGCATTGGTCCTCTTGGGTGCATAAATTGTTCAACAATACTTTGCGGAGGATTTTTAGTTTTATAATCAGTGATGTAATTTTTATACCCGGTTTCAAGCTCTTGATTCAATGTATAATTTGCATTGCTTAAACCTTGGGCCAAAGAAACAGTATAGGCTTT
>CAZZXW010000193.1:0-6345 GCA_964658095.1 uncultured Parafilimonas sp.
TGCAAGACGTTTATTTAGTTGTTTGATTTTAGGGGTAAGGTCTATGCCATTTAGTTGATATCCTAAATCTCCTAATACGGAAAGATAACCACCGGGATAGCAACCCACTTCCATAGCTTTACCTTGTTGAACTGGTGGTATATATTTTAAAAGCGAAAGTCTGAAAAAATTATTAGGTTCCGGACGGCTGAATTCCGTTTCCTGGTATGATTTATCCCAATGTTGCTGCGCTACAAAATCCATAAGCAAAGACTAATGTATAAAAGAATTTCGTTTGTTATTTTAACTCAAAACTTACCTTTTTTACATCTCTTGAATTACCACCGATCATCACTTCAAACTCACCCGGCTCTGCCATAAGAGTAAGGTCTTTGTTATAAAACATAAGATCACTGTGATTAATGTTGAACACCACATCTTTGCTTTCGCCTTTCTTTAAAAATATCTTTTGAAAGCCTTTTAATTGTTTTACGGCAGGTGTAATGCTGGCAACTTTATCATGCAAATACATTTGTACTACTTCTTCACCATCATAATTACCGTTGTTAGTAACGGTTACTGCGGCTGTTAAACTTTCAGTGCCACTTACAGAGGTCTTGCTTAAACGAATATCGCCATAAGAAAACGTAGTATAGCTTAACCCATAACCAAATGGATACAATGGTTCATTGGTCACATCAAGATAATCTGATTTGAATTTATGTCCATCGCCTGGATTTAATGGCCTGCCTGTGTTTTTATGATTGTAATAAATTGGTATCTGCCCAACATTTTGTGGAAAGCTGGTACTTAATTTTCCTGATGGATTATAATTACCAAACAACACATCTGCAATTGCATTGCCTGCTTCAGTTCCCGGAAACCAAACATCAAGCATAGCGTTTACATGCGCATCTTCGTAAGGCAACGTCATTGGTCTTCCGTTAAACAAAACAACCACCACAGGTTTACCCGTTGCAAGCAAAGCCTTTAAAAGGTTTTCCTGGCTTTGCTGTAAGCTGATATTACTCATGCTGCTGGCTTCACCCGTCATATCTGCCGCTTCACCAAGACAGGCAACCACAACGTCTGCTTTATTTGCAGTGGCAACAGCTTCATCAATCATCGCCTGCGGAGTACGGCTGTCTGCTTCAATCTCAGTTCCAAGTGTGTTGGTATTTACGATTGTCATTGAGTCATCGCTGATGTTTGCACCTTTTGCGTATAAAACATTTACATCGCTGCCTGCAATATTTTTTATACCCTGCATTACGGTTATATCTTCGTTGTATTGTCCACGTATGTTCCATGTGCCAAGCATGTTGCGCTGGTTATCTGCAAGCGGCCCTATCAATGCAATTGTCCCTGTTTTCTTTAAAGGAAGAATGTTGCTATTGTTCTTTAATAAAACAAAAGAATGTTCCGCAAATTTTCTTGCAGCCAAACGATTGCTGTCTGTTAATATTGATGTTGTAGCACGCAATGAATCGCAATGGCGGTAAGGATCATCAAACAAACCCATTTTATATTTTGCTTCAAGAATTCTTCTGCATGCATCATCAATTTGTTTTTGAGTAACCTTGCCTTGTTGTAATGATTTTTTTAGTGTGTTGAGAAATCCTTCGCTCACCATATCCATATCCAAACCTGCATTCAATGCCAATGCTGAAACCTGCTGCAGATCACCTTCACCATGATTTGTCATTTCACCAACAGAAGTATAATCGCTCACTACAAAACCTTTAAAGCCCCATTGATTGCGCAACACATCTGTTAATAAAAATTTATTGCCTGTTGCCGGAATGCCATCCACTTCATTAAAAGAACTCATCACACTTCCAACACCTGCATCAACGGCTGCTTTGTAAGGCGGCAAATAATATTGAAACATTTTGATGCGGCTCATATCTACCGTATTATAGTCTCGGCCTGCTTCTGCACCACCATATAACGCATAATGTTTTACACAAGCCATCACCGTATTATTTGCAGTAAGATCATTGCCCTGGTAACCTCGAACCATTGCTGTTGCAATCTGCGAACCAAGATAAGGATCTTCACCTGCACCTTCTGAAATCCTTCCCCAGCGCGGGTCACGGGCTATATCAACCATTGGTGAATACGCCCAGTTCAATCCATCCGCCGCTGCTTCAGTTGCTGCTATGTGTGCACTTTGTTGAATCATTGGCATATCCCATGAACATGACAATCCAAGCGGAATAGGAAAGATTGTTCTGTGCCCGTGAATAACATCTAACCCAAAAAATAATGGTATATGTAAACGTGAATTTTTTACGGCAATATCCTGTGCCTGGCGAATAAGGTTTGGCCCGTTAATACCAAAGATGCCGCCAACATTGCCATTGCGAATTTTAGTATCAACATCACTGCTTACAACAGAACCGGTAACAGCGCCGCCCGGCGTTACAAGATTTAACTGCCCTATTTTTTCATCAACAGTCATCTTGCTCATAAGATTGCTGATGAATGAATTCATTTTTACATCTGCTTTATAATTTACCTGCGCATGTAATAATGATGAAATAAATACTGATAAAATAACAAATTGAAAATTTTTCATCATAGCAAACAATTATGTGTTCAAATATAAAGTGCTGTGGTTATAATTGATCAGCGCTTTAAAAAACATATAAAATTAGCATTAGAATTATTTACTTTGATGCTAAGAAATATAAGCATGCAAAGCCTGAAAAAATATTTACCCGTAAAAACGAATGATCTTATCCGCGTTGGCAGAAACAGGGATGGCGGATATGTTATGAACGAACGCACCATTCATCTGACTAAATATTTAGTTGGATTAGGTATTTCAACTGACTGGTCTTTTGAAAAAGATTTTAAGCAAAAGAATAAAAGCCTTGAAATTTTTGCTTTTGATTTTAGTGTTTCTTATAAAGATTTTATAAACGTAAGCCGGGAAAGTTTAAAGCGCATTTTTAAACCAAAGGAATTCAGGAGCCTTAAAACAAAGGAAGAAAAAATAAAATTTTTCTTCTATCCTTTTTTTTATTTTAAGGTTGCAGTGGCCTTTAAATCTTTTTTTAAAGCATCTAAAAAGAATACATTTTTTAAAAAGGGCCTTGATAAATCAGCGCATGATATTTTTATAAATACGGATGATATGTTTTCATTAATATTTAAAAATCAACTGCCGCAACCCGACTCTGTTTTTCTTAAGATTGATATTGAAAGAGCTGAATATGCAATACTGCCTGATGTGCTAAAGTATGCAACCTATATTAACGGAATGGTAATTGAAATCCACGATTTAAAAAACTACTGGCCGGTATTTGAAAACCTGATGAATGATGTAATGAAAGATTATGATGTTGTACATATTCATGGAAATAATTTTGCAGGCTATATAAGCGGAACGCAAACGCCTGATTGTATTGAAATAACAATCATTAAAAAGAAATTTATTAAACCTGAAGAATTATCTGCTGTTAATGATAATGAATACCCGCTTAAAGGCCTTGATAAGCCATGCAAACTAAATAAGCCTGATATTAAAATCAGCTTTGAGTAATATCATTATTTATACAATCATTTAACAGAAAAAGCATAGATCGTTGTTGCTTTAAATTGCTCATCTGGTTTTAATACTGTTGATGGAAAATTTGGTTGGTTGGGTGAGTCAGGATAATGCTGTGTTTCCATGCAAAAGGCAGTTCTGTGATCATCTTTTTTATTTTGTTTGATGGTATGGCTTCCATCCATAAAATTGCCACCATAAAATTGTAAGCCTGGTTGTGTAGTATAAACATCCATTATAATTCCTGATTCATCGCCGATAACTTCAGCGGCTTTTGCGTTCAAATTTCCTTTTGAATTCAACACATAATTATGATCATAACCATGGCCAAATTTTATCTGCTGGTTTGATGAATCATTTACATGCATAGCAATTGTTGTTGGCTTTGTAAAATCAAGCGGTGTTGCTTTTACACTTTCAAGTTTACCGGTTGGTATAAGTGTTGAATCAACCGGTGTGTATTTATCTGCATTGATCATCACAAGATGATTGTTGATAGTTCCGCTGCCTTGCCCGTTCAAATTAAAATAACAGTGATTAGTCAGGTTTAAAACGGTTGGCTTATCTGTTGTAGCTGCATAATCAATTTTTAATTTATTGTTTGATGAAACCGTGTAAGTAACCTGTACATTTAAAGTGCCCGGGTAACCTTCTTCTCCATCAGCAGAAATATAGCTCAATATTAAAGATGAATTGCTTGTTTGGTGTGCATCCCAAACCTTGCGTGAAAAACCTTTGGTGCCACCATGCAAACTGTTAGGTCCGTTGTTTGTTGCCAGTGTATATTGTTTGCCATCTAATGTAAATTTTCCTTTTGCAATACGGTTACCATAACGGCCAACTATCGCTCCGAAGTAAGTATCACCACCTTCTGAATAAGGTTTAACAGCATCAAAGCCAACAGCCACATCTGTTGGTTTACCATTTTTATCAGGCACAATAATGCTTACTATTCTTGCACCATAATTTGTAATATCAACCTGCATATTGCCATTCTTTAAAACATATAAATCAGTTTGCTTTCCATCAATCGTTGCTTTAAAAGTTTTGGCTGAAGAGTTAGTTGATTTTGAAGAATCCATCTTTGAACTGTCAGCAACATTGTTCATATTATTTGAATTATTACAGGCAGCAAATGCAACCATTAAAATGAAGAGAAGATTACGGCAAATATTTTTATTCATGTTATTGTTTTCCGGTTAATGATTTTATGAAAGCAGTTTCTTTAGGATCATAAGGTGTTCCATCTTTTCTGAATATATCATGAAACCAGATCTTTGGTTCTTCGCCACTTGGTATTGGCGTATCCCACGCATACATCGTATTTGTTTTGCCCGCTACCAAACCCCAGTTAATAGCAACAATTTTTTGCGCTTTCAATATCGGCATAATATTAAAGAACTTGCTGTTGCGCAGCCTAGCCATATACTCTGTGCAAACAAGCGGCCTGCCATATCTTTTTAATGTATCAATACATTTCTGATGGGCTGTTTCAATTTCATAATTATGATAAGAGATCACGTCTGAATGCGTTAATTGAAAGCTGTTTAAATCTGTGAGGTCACTGCTCCAAACACCAGCAGTTACAGGCTGATCAGGCTTAACTTCTCTTGCCCACATAAAAATATCTTTAAGCAATGGCAGGCTTTTATTTTTATAATCTGAATTGCCCGGCTCATTATATAAATCCCATATAAAAATTCTTTTATCATTTTTAAAAGTGGTCAATATATCTGTTACGTAAGCATGTAATGTATCAATAATGTTTGCACTATCATACAATAATTGCCCGGGATCTCTTAGCCATCCAGAATTATGAATACCAGGTTTTGGTGAAGGTTGTGTACCTGCATGATAAGTGGCATTCCAGCAATCATCAAAAAAAACAAAAATGGTTTTAATGCCGTGCTTATCTGCGATAGATAGATAAGTATTCATCCTGTTTTTAAAACCATCTTTATCTATTTGCCAGGCAAGATGGTGCAAAAACACACGCATACAATTCATGCCAATGGATTGCGCATAACCAAGTTCACGATCAATGGTTGCTGAATCAAATGTTTCAGCCTGCCACATTTCTAACTGGTTAATGGCAGTGCTTGGAATAAAATCGCAGCCCCGCATCCAGCCATATTTTGCATACCACGCATTCGCTTTTTGTTTACTCCAAACTGAACCTTCTGTTTGCGCATGAATATTAGTTGTTATAACAACAAACAACAATGCAATAACTATTTGTATTTTTTTCATATTGATTTTTTCAATCGTTTATTCTTTTGAACTAAGAACAAGAAGTTTTGAAATTATTTATTCTGAAGGAATAGCAATTGCAACACCTTCTTTTACCGGTTCGCCAAAGTTGGGTGTTCCATTTTTATTCCAATAAAATTTTTGTGCTCTTGGTGAACGATACATGCCGCAACCTTCTGCAGGCTTATCATTTGCATGATATAAAATCCAGTCTTCTTTGCCATCAGGCGATTTAAAAAATGAATTATGGCCCGGCGCATAAACACTGTTTTTTAATGATGCTTTAAACACTGGTTGTTCATATTTATGCCATGCTGATGAATCAAGCAAATTGTTGCCTTGCAAACTTAATATGCCTAAAGCATACGCATCCGTCCAGCAACCACTGGCTGAATAAACAATAAATAATTTTCCGTCGTGTTGTAAAAATTGCGGGCCTTCATTTACATTAACATGCGGCGGATTATTTGCATCATGCAAGTCACCTTTTGTTTCCCAATCATATTGTGGCTTTGAAATTTTTACACGTTTGCTTTCAATTGTAAAAGGGTTTTTCATCT
>CAZZXW010000194.1:0-6309 GCA_964658095.1 uncultured Parafilimonas sp.
AATTTTGCAAACCTTATTAAGTTATGTTATAGCAAGCAATGAATAATACCTACACCTCGCTGGTAAAGCAAACTTTCCATTTTCCTCAAGAAGATTTTGATGTAAACGATGATGGCTATCTTACATTTAACGGGCTTGACATAAAATCTTTAATTGATAAATATGGAACGCCTTTAAAATTAAGTTACCTGCCTAAAATCGGGATGCAAATAAGCAAAGCAAAAAAAATGTTTGCATCTGCAATGAAAAAACACAGGTATGAAGGCAGCTATAATTATTGCTATTGCACAAAAAGTTCTCACTTTTCTTTCGTGGTTGAAGAAGCGTTGAAGTACAACATCAATCTTGAAACTTCTTATGCTTATGATATTGAGATCATCAATCAATTATATAAAAGAAAGAAAATAAGCAAAGACATATTTATAATCTGTAATGGCTTCAAGCAAAAAAATTATACATCAAGAATAGCAAGGCTTATTAATACAGGCTTTACTAATGTGATCCCGATTTTAGATAATAAAGAAGAATTAAAGCAATATCGTCGCAGCGTAAAACAACCTTTTAAATTAGGCATTCGTGTGGCTGCTGAAGAAGAACCGAACTTTCCGTTTTATACATCAAGGCTTGGCATTCGTGCAAAAGATATTTTAGAATTTTATGTTGATGAAATTGAAGGTTATGAAGATAAGTTTCAACTTAAAATGCTCCACATCTTTTTAAACAAAGGCATTAAAGATGATATATATTACTGGAGCGAGTTAAACAAAATCATCAACCTGTATTGCCAGTTAAAAAAGATTTGCCCTGAGCTTGATTCAATAAATATTGGTGGCGGCTTCCCTATAAAACATTCGCTTGGCTTTGAGTACGATTACCAGTTCATGATAAACGAAATTGTAAACAACATTAAGAAATCCTGCAAAAGAGCGAAGGTACCAATGCCGCACATTTTTACTGAATTTGGCAGCTATACGGTTGGTGAAAGCATGGCGCACATTTATAGTGTTATCAGCCAAAAAATACAAAATGATCGTGAACGCTGGTATATGATTGATTCATCTTTTATAACCACATTGCCTGACACCTGGGGTATTGGAGAAAAATTTCTAATGCTGCCGATAAACAAATGGGAGAATGAATATCAACGTGTGGTGCTTGGCGGTTTAACGTGTGACAGCCATGACTATTATGATTCTGAAGAACATATTAATGAAGTTTTTTTACCGAAGATATCCAATGAAAATAATGGTGATGATCCTATGAACAAAGAACCTTTGTATGTTGGTTTTTTTCATACAGGTGCCTACCAGGATCAGATTAGCGGTTATGGTGGCATAAAGCATTGCTTAATACCATCACCTAAGCATGTGATTGTTAGTTATGATAAGAATGGAAAACTAACAGATTGGTTATATGCCAAACAACAAACAGCACAAAGCATGCTTAAAATTCTCGGCTACTTATAATCGAAATAAACCTTTATTATTTCCTGCAGTCCTTACAGCCTTAAATTATAAACAATGAAAAAATTACTCACAACAATGTTTGTTGGTGCTTTGCTAATTACAATTAGCAGCCAGGCGCAAACAGCACAACCAATGATGAAGAAGCATGGCATGCAAGGTGCAAGAATGCAGCAGATGTTAAAAGATTCTTTACACCTTACTGATGTTCAAATTGATTCTGTTATGGCAATCCGTCAACAAAATATGGGAACGATGATGTCAATAAAAAATGACACTACGCTTTCAACAGAACAACGTCAACAAGAAATGAAAGCAGCACGAGAACAAATGAAAGTTCGAATGAAATCTATCTTATCAAAAGAACAAATGCAGCAGCTTGAAGAAATGCAGCGCAATATGCATAAAGGCCAGATGAAGAATGAAAACGTTCAATAAACAATTTCAAATTTTTTAAATGAAAGGGTTTCTGAAAAGAAGCCTTTTTTATTTTATATACTTGTATTAATTTGGTTGATCGTGGTTCCTAAAACATACATAGCGCATTTTGATCTTGATTCATTTTTTGTAAGTGTTGAAATGATCAATGATCCTTCACTTAAAGGCAAAGCTGTTATTGTTGGCGGCAGCCGTGACAGAGGTGTTGTTACTACATGCAGTTATGAAGCAAGAAAGTTTGGCGTTCATTCAGCAATGCCGATGAAGAAAGCTGTTCAGTTATGTCCGCATGCAATTTTGGTTAGAGGAACGCATAAGCAATATGGTAAATTTTCAAATTGGGTGACCGATATAATTGCTGCAAAAGCACCAAAATTTCAGAAGGCAAGCATTGATGAATTCTATATTGATCTTACCGGAATGGATAAATTTTTTGATCCGTTTAAATGGACGATTGACTTACGTGAAGAAATTATCAACGAAACAAAATTGCCTATTTCGTTTGGCCTTGCAAGCAATAAACTAATCGCAAAGATTGCCACAGATGAAGCGAAACCAAACGGTTACCTATTTATTCAGCATGGAAAAGAAAAAGAATTTTTAGCGCCGTTGCCTGTAAAAAAAATTCCTGGTGTTGGCAATCACACATTATCTGTTTTAAATGGAATGGGCATTGAATTTATTGGTGATATTTTAGAAAGAACAGAAGCTGAAATGGAAACGCAGTTAGGCAAATGGGGTTTGGATTTATGGAACAAAGCGCAAGGCAAACATTATGGAACAGTAACTGAATGGCATGAAGCTAAATCTATCTCAACTGAAAATACTTTTGAAACCAATGCAAGCGATGTAGATTTTTTATTAAGCGAACTTGTTAGAATGACGGAGAAAGTTGCCTTTGAGTTGAGACAAGATGCAAAATTTGCAGGTTGTATTGCTGTAAAAATCCGTTATCCAAATTTTGAAACCACATCAAGGCAAACCGCAATTGATTATACGTTCAGGGATGATGAACTGATTCATTCTGCACTTGATCTTTTTCATAAATTATATAAAAAAGAAATGCCTGTAAGATTGCTTGGTGTAAGGTTAACCAACTTTACCAGTATTAATGTGCAGGGAAATTTGTTTGATGATGTATCAAAAAAAACAAACTTGTATAAAGCTATTGATGAAATAAAAATAAAGTTTGGAAAAGGTTATGTTTCAAAAGCAAGAACTATAAAATAAAACTTAATAAGTTACATTAATTGGTTTTTCATAAGCAGTAACCAGCCAGCGTTTCATTTCTTTTTCTGTGTACCATTTCTTAAAAAATTCTGTTGATAAAACCGCATCAACAACTTTTATAAATATAGATGCAGGCATTGCATTTGCAAACCGGTAAATACGTTCTTCGTCAATCAAAGGCTTATGAATTTCTTTATCATAATTGCTGAACATAGTTGCAGCAAAATTATTCTTTTCAATAGCACGTTTAATGTAGTGCGCAGCAATGTAACCTGATAACATTGCAGGCCCAATGCCTTCACCAGAGTTTGGACAAACCATTGAAGCCGCATCACCGGCAAGTAACCATCCATCACCATGTGCTTTCCGGTTTAATGTTGACATAGGGATGCCCCAGCCTTTTGGTTGTTCAAGCGCAGTTGCATTTTTAAAACGATGTTTGATGAAGACATCATGTGCAATTATATCTTCAAGCGCCTTGCGAATATTAATATTCTTTTTTGCAACATGATAACTTGCCATTCCAAAGCCAATGTTTGCTTCATTGTTATTAAGTGGAAATATCCAGAAGTAAGCAAACGGATATTTTTTAGGAAAATAAATTTCGATCAGTTTTTTATCATCAATACCATCTACATTTTGCCAATACTGCCTTAGCGCTGCAGCATAATGATTGCGGTTAACAGTTTTGTCGCCAACATGTTTTAAAACAACTGAATGATCGCCATCAGCGCCAACAAGCATTCGAGTTTTAATAATTATTTTGTTGGATTGATGCTTTGCTTCAAGTGTCCACTCCTCTCCTTCTTTTGAGATTTTTCGAATGAAACAATTTGTTTTTACATCCGCAAAATTTTTATCAATCTTATTAAACAAAAATGTATCAAAACTGGTTCTTCGTGATGTATAAAATATAGGTTGATTTAACAGCGCATCATTGTCTTTATTCTTACACCTTAAATCAACATGCTTACCTTTTGGAAGAATAAAACGCATGCCCATTGAATGCGTAAAATCATCTTCTGTAAATTCATTTTTTATGATGGATGGATCAATATTATTCAACACACGCACCACTTTTAAATCTAAACCATCGCCACAAATTTTATCTCTTGGAAAATCAGCAGCATCAACTATCAAATGCTTTACACCAAGTTTAGATAGCATAATAGAGGTAGTTGAACCTGCCGGCCCTGCACCAACAATGCAAACATTTGTGTGAATGATTTCCTGCATATTGTCCGGCAATATTATCGTATTAAAACAACTGTTCCTTTTAATGTATGCAGGTTGCCTTCAAGGTCTGAATATCTAAAGATATAAATATAAGTGCCGGGCGGCTGATTGATACCGTTGAACGTTCCATCCCAGCCTGAACTTGCATTTTGGCTTTGAAAAATATTCTGCCCGTAACGATTGTAAACTGATAATGAGATCATGCGTTGGCCACTTAGATCAACGGCTTTAAAAACATCATTTTTGCCATCGCCATTTGGTGTAAAACCGGAAGGTATATACACCGGTAAAGAACATAAAGCACTTACATTAACTGTATCTCTGAAAATGTTGCAAGCCGATGTTACATTCACCCAATATTTACCGGGAGCTGTTGCTGTAAAGTTGTTTGAAGTTGAACCATCCCGCCAGGTATAAATAGCTGAACTATCAAAAGGTAACTTAAAAGTTACAGGTTGATTATTTATTAAACAAGTATCATTTAAATTAAAACTGTATAATTTTTTAAAGTTTACATTATAATTCCAGGTACTGTCGCAACCCTGTGTTGTAAAATAATGAAAGCTGTATATACCGCTTGTTTTTACAAGTGAATCATTCGGCGGAAGAAAGTAATTGTTACCGTTGCAAAGCAGAACACTTGTATCTTTTACAATCACCTTGCAGCAATTTTGTACGTCACAATCAAGCATTGTTTTGGCTGAAAGATCTTCTGTGTAAGGCTGCACAAAACTTGTTTGAATTTTACCTTCATTAATCCAGTTGTGCGTTATGTTTTGCGGATATGGAATAACATTAACTTTAAACTTTATGGTAAAAGTATCTGAACACAACGTTGAACCATTTTGATCTGCTTTTATAATATAAGAAAGATTTTCTGAAGCCGCATTGTCTGATATAGTATTAGCCACGTACGTACCAGCTATATAAATTTTTTTATCATGCACGAAAGCATTGGTAATGCGTTGAAGGTTATCAGCTGTTTGTTTGTATTGATGCGCCCAAACAACCACGGAATCGTTCTGCACGGCAAAAATTATAGGTGAATGTTTTGGATAAAGATTCGCATCATACATCTGCATATCAGATGAAAGAGCGCCAAAACTTCCTATCGGAATATTATCCAGGTTTAATTTGCTTGAATTCAATTCAATTTTTCTTCCGTCAAAAAATTTACCATCAGCAGTTAAAAAAAATATCCTGTTGCCCACCTGTAAATGAAAAGTTCCATCACTTTGACTTACTGCTTTTGGCGAGGCACTGTTATTTAAACTTTTATAGCCATTCATCCATTGTATTGCGCCATTATCTTTATCAAGTTTTATAATATACCCATCATTAGTTTCATCTTCAACGCCGGTTACGAGTATAGAACCATCTTTTGCCTGTGCAGTTGTTTTCAATCCTTCTGCAGAATTATACCTGAAAGATTTCCACCAGATAAGATTACCGTTTGCATCAAGCCTTAAAACTACGTTGGTACTTTTTTTTATTGCTGTAATGTTGCCTGAACTATCACCTGCAAAATCAGTATATAATACGCCGTCTGCTATATAACCACCATCATCCAGTTGTAATATTGAAAGCAGGTTGCTGTATGCAGGAGCCAGTGCCAGCGACCATTGCACCGTAGCATTAGAATCAATTTTGATAAGTAAGCCTTCGTTAAATGTTGAAAGTGAATTTGTATTGCCAGCCATTATAAAGCCACCATCAGAAGTTCGTCTTATGCCATTAACGTTTTCATCTTTGTTCATGCCGATTGCTTTAGACCAGATAACATTACCACCTCTTGTAAATTTTACTACCCATATATCTTTGTTATGATTAATGGCTGATTCTGTTGAGCCTATAGCTAAAACATTATTGTCCACGCCATAAAACATTGTTTTTATGGTTGCATCATGTATGCCTTGGTTCCAAAGTATTTTTTGAAATGATA
>CAZZXW010000195.1:0-6302 GCA_964658095.1 uncultured Parafilimonas sp.
TCTTATTCCTCAGGGCACACTGGCTACAAGGATACAAATGGCAGGCATGGGCATACCCGCATTTTATACGCCTGCAGGTTACGGAACTGAAATAGCAGCAGGCAAAGAAGTGCGGCAATTCAATAATAAAAATTATTTGATGGAGCTTGCACTGCATGCAGATTTTGCTTTGGTGAAAGCATGGAAAGGTGATAGCATGGGTAATCTCGTGTTTAGAAAAACAACACGTAATTTTTCTACATCAATGGCTAAAGCAGGTAACATAACCATCGCAGAAGTAGAGGAATTAGTTGAGCCGGGTGAGCTTGATGCAGATCATATACATGTTGCCGGTGTGTATGTGCATCGCATTTTTAAAGGAATGAATTATGAAAAGCGCATTGAACGCAGAACAATAAAATTGTAAGTGAAATTAAAACCTGAATTATGGCAATTGTTGCACCATCATTATTGGCCGCAAATTTTTTAAAGCTTGAAGAAGCTTGTAATATGATAAATGAAAGCGTAGCTGAATGGCTGCATTTGGATGTGATGGATGGACAGTTTGTTCCTAATATCAGCTTTGGCATTCCTGTGATTGAGCATGTGCGCAAAGCAACTTCAAAAATTTGTGATGTGCATCTAATGATTGAAGAACCCGGCAATCTTGTGCCCGCATTTAAAAAAGCCGGTGCTGACAATATTATTGTTCATCTTGAAGCATGCCCTAACCTGCATCGTAACATTCAGCAGATAAAAGAGCTTGGTATGAATGCGGCAGTTGCAATTAATCCGCATACACCTATTTTTTTGTTGAATGATATTTTAGCTGATCTGCATCATGTATTAATAATGACTGTGAATCCTGGTTTTGGTGCACAAAAATTTATTCCACATTCTATTGAAAAAGTTAAGCAATTACGTAAGATGATTGATGAAAAAAACTTAAACGTTTTAATTGAAGTTGATGGTGGTGTTACTGTTGAAAATGCAAAATCACTGGTTGATGCAGGCGCTGATGTGCTGGTAGCAGGCAATACAGTGTTTAGTGCTAATGACCCGCTTTCTGTTATAAAGCAATTACGTTTTTAAATCCGGGATCTGTTCATCATTATCTATAATTTCCTGTGCCAGCTGCACGCTTTTTCCTTCTTCAATTTTCCCTTCAACTTCCAGCATGCGGATTGCTTTCGCACCTAATAAAAACTCCGATGCAAAAATAAATTCATTCAGTTTTTCATTTTTGCTGTATATAATATCTTTATTGGATCCTTCCCATTCTTTTTTGCCCTGGTACAGATACAAAATTTTATCACCAATCTCCATTACACTGTTCATATCATGAGTAACCACAATTGTTGTAATGTTATATTCAGTTGTTATGTTCTTAATAAGTTTATCAATTACCAGTGATGTTTGAGGATCAAGGCCGCTGTTGGGTTCATCACAAAAAAGATATTTCGGGTTTAATACAATGGCCCTTGCAATACCTACACGCTTCTTCATACCACCACTAATTTCTGCCGGAAATTTTTTATTAACGCCTTTAAGTTCAACCTCTTCAAGCACTTCATTCATGCGCCTTACTTTATCACGAAAGCTCATTTTAGAAAACATGTCCAGCGTAAAAATGATGTTTTGTTCAACAGTCATCGAATCAAATAATGCAGAGCCCTGGAATAGCATGCCAATCTGCTGGCGCAATGCAGTGCGCTCTTCGCGATCCATCTCAAGCATGTTTTTCCCATCATACAAAATATCGCCTTTGTCTGGTTTAAATAAGCCAACCACACATTTTGTAAAAACAGTTTTGCCACTGCCGCTTGAACCTATTATCAAATTGCATTTTCCTGTTTCAAGCACACCACTTATATCTTCAAGTATGGTTTTATCACCAAAACTTTTCTTTATATTTTTTACTTCGATCATAGTTTAACGTTGTTAACTAAGCTCAACCTGGTTCTTTAATAAATCTTCAAACACATCACGCTTTCTAATTAAATGCGGCTTGCCATCTTTATATAAAACTTCCGCAGGCTTTAAGCGCGAATTAAAATTGCTGCTCATTTCAAAACCATAAGCACCGGCATTATAAAATACAAGATAATCACCTTCCCGCACTTCATTTAATTTTCTGTCCCAGGCAAACGTATCTGTTTCGCAAATGTTTCCAACCACAGTATAAATGCGTTCTGCGCCATGCGGGTTACTTATGTTTTCTATGCGATGGTAAGCTTCATAAAACATGGGCCGTATTAAATGATTAAAGCCGCTGTTAACGCCTGCAAAAACGGTAGCCGTTGTTTGTTTGATAACGTTCGCCTTCACCACAAAATAACCAGCTTCGCTTACCAAAAATTTTCCAGGTTCAAACCATATTTCTAATTTTCGTTTGTTCTCTTCTTCAAATTTTGCAAATGCAATTGCAAGCTTTTTTCCAAGATCATGCACATCAGTTCTTACATCATCATCGTAATAAGGAACTTTAAAACCGCTGCCCAGATCAATGAAATCTATTGATGGAAAATGAAGCGCCATTTCAAACATTATATCAAGCCCTTCTATAAAAACATTGGTGTCTTTTATTTCGCTGCCCGTGTGCATGTGTAAGCCTTTTACATTAAGCCCGGTTGATTTTACAATGCGTTCAATGTGACGAACCTGGTGAATAGAAATGCCGAATTTGCTATCAACATGACCTGTTGAAATTTTAAAATTACCGCCAGCCATTATGTGCGGATTTAGGCGAATGAATACAGGATACGTGCCGCCATATTTATTACCAAAACGTTCCAGCATGGAAATACTATCTATGTTAAGATGCACGTTTAAATTTTTGCCGGCCTCTATTTCTTCAAAGTCAACACAGTTAGGCGTAAATAAAATTTTATCTGGTGTAAAGCCAGCCTTTAAACCAAGCTGCACTTCAAAAATGCTTACACAATCCAAACCGGCGCCAAGCTGCTGAATATACTTTAAAATATTGATGTTGCTTAAAGCTTTACAGGCATAAAAAAATTTTGCATGGCAATCTTTAAATGCTTTATTCAGTTCATTTAATTGAGCTTCTATTTTTTCTGCATGATAAATGTATAGCGGCGTTCCAAATTTTTGTGCAGCTTCAGCCAGTTGCTTTTTACTTAATGAATCAACCATAGATAATACAAAATTAAGCCGACTTAAAGAATATGCATTATATCAGCTCAATATCATTTATAAAATATTCTGCTGCGGGTTGTTTGTGCCTGCCTGATAAATAAAATATGATGAAAGCAATTATCAACCCTACAAAAAATATAATGCTTAATATGAAATTATACCACACAATAGCAATAAGTGAAATAACTGAAAGCAGTAATGCAATTATTGGAAACCATGGATAGAAAGGTGTTTTAAAAAATGGCTGATGAGTTGCCTGCTTTTTTAATTTAAACAAACTCATCATGCTAATGCAATACATAACTACTGCGCCTAATGCTGAAATAATGATTACTTTATCAGTTGTGCCTGTAAAAAGAGAAACAAGGCCAATGATCATTCCTGCAATTAGTGCCCAATGCGGCGTTTGAAATTTTGTGTTTACATCACTTAAAACTTTTGGTAAAAAACCGCTTCTTGATAAAGCAAAAATTTGTCTTGAATAACCGATGATTAAACTATGAAAAGATGCAATCAAACCAAACAAACCAATGCCTGCAAACATTTTTGTTAAGCCATTTGTTTTACCCATCACCATGCTTATAGATGCAGGTAAAGGATAATCAATTGTGCTTAGGCTTTTCCAGTTGCCAATGCCGCCTGAAAACATCATTACGCCCAAAGCCAGCAACACTAATGTTATTATGCCTGCAATGTAACCTTTGGGAATACTGCGATGCGGATCATGCACTTCTTCGGCAACCATTGCTACACCTTCAATGCCCAGGTAAAACCATATTGCAAATGGTAAAGCAGCAAAAATGCCAGAATAACCAAATGGCAGATCATCCTTTATAAAATTCTGCATTTTAAATGCCGGAGAAACTATGCCAATAAAAATGAGCAGCTCAATAACTGCAAGCACCGTTACAATCAAATTAAATACAGCTGATTCTTTAATTCCAAACAAATTTATTATCGTAAAAACTAAATAACAGGCAACTGCAGTAAGCATTACCGGCACTGCTGCAAATAAAAAATGCACATAACTGCCCAATGCAAATGCAATGGCAGGCGGCGCAAACACAAACTCAATTAATGTGGCATAACCTGCAATTAACCCACCTTTAAAACCAAAGGCTCTAAAGGCATAAGCAAACGGGCCGCCGGCATGTGGTATGCTTGCAGTAAGCTCTGTAAAGCTGAAAATAAAAGTTATGTAAAGAATAGTGATGATGATTGTTGCAATAAGAAAACCAAGCGTACCTGCAACACCCCAGCCATAGTTCCAACCGAAGTATTCACCTGAAATAACGAGGCCAACTGCCAGAGCCCATATATGTATTGGCTTCAGCACTTTTTTTAAAGTACCTGGCTGGCTGCTCATGGCCTGAAACTAATGTATAAAAATGAAGTGGAGAAATTTGAATCTGATGATATGCATCATGCAATAAGCACGAGATAATTTGCTTTTTAAACAGCAGTTTTTTGCACAGTTTGTTTAATAACATTATCTAACTCGTTGGCTTCTGAAATAGCGAGCTGCAGCAGGTGGTTAGTATCTTTGCTTTCAGACTTTGATTCATAAATGAGATTTAAAAGGCTTTGAATATTGGTTAATGGCCTTCTTATCAAATGTGCTTCGTTAAACGCTATTTCAGTAAGTACTTTATTTTGCTTTTCTATCTTTTTTACTGCCGGTAAAAAAATAAATATAATTTCTGAAAAGATGAGCACCAGCGAAAAAAACAAGATACTTATTTCTTCGATCTTAAATTTTTTAACCTGCTGATTTGAGTAACTGTTTAGTTTTGAAACAAACTCATCCAGTTGTTGCAAATAATAATTTTCTGCATTTAGTAATGCTATAAAATCTCCCTTAACATCACTTGAAAGATTGATTGATATATTATGCAATAAATTGTTGTAAGCAAGATCGAGTTGGTTATAATCTGCATATAAACTTTGTTTTAAAGGTGTTATATCCATAGCACGATCACCGTTAAGAAAATATTTTTCAAGGCTTGTAAAATTGCTGATGCTGGTTTGTATGGATGCACCTTCTTCTTTTCCTTCTAAATTATCTGCCGCTAATGAATTTATTATTTGTTGGGAAAGTGTTCTTTGCTTATTGGTTAAATGGGTTACAGCACTGTTTAATAGTAATGCATTTGTAGAGGTTGAAATAAGGAAATATGACATTATTAATAAGCCAATGATGGATAAGGTTAAAATAATCCGTGGCATAAACAGCACCGTTCTTCTTTTCATTTTCATTGTAGATATTGGTTGTAATGGCTTGCAACGCTTTAAACTCTTACAAAGTTAATATATTATAGCCACTGTTAATAAGGAGTTAGGTAAGGATATATAGTATAAATAAGTAAAGGAAGTATAAGCAATTTTATAAATGCACTCTACTATTAAGTGATTAAAGTACCATCTTCACTTACTGACAAATTAATTTGCTCGTCAGTATTTACCGTTTTAAAATCGTTGTTATTTATAAGAGTAGGTTGCACCATTTGTTCTGACATTACTTCTTTTATTTTCGGCAGATCATCAGCAGAGTTTATACCGAAATAGTCCATAAAATTTTTAGAAGTTGCGTATACCAACGGCTTGCCCGGAAGCTGTTCGCTTCTGCCAGTAATTATAATGAGTTCTTTTTCTAATAATTTTTGAATGCTATAATCGCTGTTTACGCCTCGAATACTTTCAATTTCACCTTTGGTAATAGGTTGTTTATAGGCAATAATGGCAAGTGTTTCCATCGCTGCGGTTGATAAGCGTTTTAAGAATTTGTCACCATTTAACTGTGCAACCGTTTTATGAAAATCTTTTTTTGTGAGAAACTGCCAGCCGCCGCCACTTTCTTTTACTTCAAACGGATAAAACTCAGAATTATATTTTTCGCGGATGCCTTCAATTGAACTTTCAACCTGGTCTAAAGTAATGCGTTCATCCATAAAGCCAAGCGCATTATTAATTAGTTCCACAATATCCAATGCCGTTAATGGTTTTTCACTGGCGAAAATTAATGCTTCAATATGTGGAATAATAGTTTGAAGTTCCATCATCAATTTGAAAATTTGAGAATTGAGATTTGAAAATGATAAGATTATTACTTAATAACCGGATTTTCAAATTTCAAATTGACTAATTATCCCTGTAATGCTGCTGCA
>CAZZXW010000196.1:0-6292 GCA_964658095.1 uncultured Parafilimonas sp.
CAACAAATGACGCATATAAAGCTTTGCGCATACAAACGGATGCCCCAGTGCACATAGATAATTTATCTGTTGTTTACCAGGATGGCGCTCCTGAAAATATACCTGTGCGTTACGATTTTAAAACCGGAGTACAAAGCAGGGATATAAGTTTACAAGGCAGTAAACGTAATATTAAAGAGGTTGATTTTGTATATAAACGAGTTGCCAACGATAAGTCTGCTAAAGCAACAGTTGAAGTTTGGGGATCGAAATAAATATTGTTTACGTTATTGAACGCATGGTCATAGCCATGCGTTTTTTTATTGTTAAACTGCTCACTGCAATTGTCTTTTATATAACTGGATTGTGTTTTGAAAACCCAGGTAAATGGAATCGCAAATCAATGCATGACCAATACTTACTTCATCAATCCATGAAATTTTTTGTATGAGATAATTAAGATTTTTTAAGTCAAGATCATGGCCTGCATTGATGCCAAGGTTTAATTGCTTTGCAAGTTTTGCAGCTTCTATATATGGTTTAACGGCTGCTTCTTTATTCTGATGAAAGTTTGTTGCATAGGCTTGTGTATATAATTCAACTCTGTCTGTTCCTGTATCCGCTGCACCTTTAATCATTGTTTCAACAGGATCAACAAAGATGGATGTGCGTATGCCTTTTTGTTTAAAAACAGCAATCGTTTCAACAAGATAATTTTTATGCTTAATGGTATCCCAGCCATGATTACTGGTAACCTGGTTTAATGCATCTGGAACTAATGTTACCTGTTGCGGTTTTACTTCCAAAACAAGATCAACAAATTTTTGTTCCTGCGGATTGCCTTCAATATTAAATTCGGTTGTAATAATTTTTTTTAATTGTAATACATCTTCATAACGAATATGCCGTTCATCTGGTCGCGGATGAACAGTTATTCCATCGGCGCCAAAATGCTGTGCATCAATGGCAGCTTTTATAATATCCGGATTATTACCGCCACGACTATTACGCAATGTTGCAAGCTTATTGATGTTTACGCTTAGTTTAGTCATCGTTTATATTTTTGGTTCTTGCTGGCTTAAACAATGAAAGCTACCCAGTCCCCAGATTATGTCAACAGAATTTATACCGATAACCTTTCTTGAAGGAAAACATTGCTGAATAATGTTAAGCGCAACATCATCTTTTTTGCACTGGAATGTTGGTACAACTACAACATCATTTGCTATATAAAAGTTTGCATAAGATGCAGGCAGCCGCTGATCTTCATAAACCACTTCATCCGGCATGGGTAATTCAATTATGTTTAATTGTTTGCCGTTTAACAAGCGCATTAACTTTAGCTGCTTTAAATTATGCTGAAGCAGTTCATAATTTTCATCTGCTTTATCTTCTTCAATAACAGTTAAAACGGTGTCTTCATTTACAAAGCGAATTGTATCATCAATATGGCCATCCGTATCATCACCAATAATACCTTCATCCACCCAAAGTATTTGTTCAACACCATAATAATCGCATAAATAGTTTTCTATTTGTTGTTGATTTAGCTGCGGATTCCTGTTTGGATTTAACAAGCATGCAGTTGATGTAATCAAAGTTCCTTTTCCGTTAAATTCAACTGAACCGCCTTCCATTATTATGTTTGGATAAAACACCGGAAGATTAAAATGTTTTGCAATTAATGTTGGAACAATCTCGTCTAAATCATACGGCGGATATTTATTTCCCCATGCATTATAATTCCAGTCAACGATTGCTTTTTGTTTTGTGTTTTGATTGATAACAAACGCTGGTCCATGATCCCTGCACCATGCATCATTGGTTGGATTGAAATAAAATTCAATTTCATTAAGGTTAACATCAGATGCCTGCAAATGCTTTACAGCAAAGGCTTTCATGGCTTCATCATTCACATTAATTCTAACTTTTTCGCCTTTACTTATTGCTTTTATAAAATCACAATAAGGTTTATAAATGGTTTGAATTTTTCCCGGCCATGATGCTTCTTTATGCGGCCAGCTTAACCATGTTGCTTCATGTAATTCAAATTCTGCAGGAAAGTAATAGCCGAGTTCTTTTGGAGTTTGATTCATAGTTAATAGGCTATTCTTCATCTATAAACCTTTTTGTTATCTGCTGATAAGAATCTATTCTTCTGTCGCGCATAAACGGCCAATGTGTTCTGTACTGATCTGTCTTTGCAATATCAATTTCAGCAATAAACACTTCTTCATCTTCATGCGAAGCTTTATAAATTAAGTTGCCAAAAGGGTTTGAAACAAATGATCCGCCCCAGAATTTCATGCGGCCATCCTGTTCAAGTCCAACACGATTTATACTTACGACATGCACACCATTTGCCACCGCATGGCTGCGCTGAATGGTTTGCCATGCATTGTATTGTTCATTATTGGTTTCTTCATTTTGATATGTTCCCCAGCCAATGGCTGTAGGATAAAATAAAATTTCTGCGCCCATTAAAGAAGTTATTCTCGCAGCTTCAGGATACCATTGATCCCAGCAGATCAGCACACCAACCGTTGCATATTTTGTTTTAAAAACTTTGTAACCTAAATCACCCGGCGTAAAATAAAATTTCTCATAATAATGCGGATCATCGGGAATATGCATCTTGCGGTACTTGCCCAAATATGTTCCATCCGCATCAAGAACAGCTGTTGTGTTATGATAAATTCCCTGCGCTCTTTTTTCAAATAATGATGCGATGATAACAACATTTAATTCTTTTGCAAGGCTGCTTAAATGCTCTGTTGTTTCACCAGGAATAGATTCAGCAAGTTTGAAATTTTCATACTCTTCTTCATCGCAGAAATATAAAGATGTAAACAATTCCTGCGTGCAAATTATTTGTGCGCCTTTGCCTGCGGCTTCTTTTATACGTTCAATTGTTTTATTAAGATTGGCTTCTTTATCTGCGCTGCAACTCATTTGTATTCCTGCCACAATAACTTTACTCATGCTAAAAATTAATATGGCAAAAATAATCAATCGGTTAGTGATAATTGTAAGCCATTGTTAACTTTACGGCATAATCTATAGTATGAAAAAATATTTGTCCTTAATGCTTATCGTTACTTCGTTGTTTTCAAAATTGTATGCAAATGATGTTTATGAAATTACAGTTTATCATTTTACAACAGCACAACAGGAAATAACACTTGACACGTATCTGCAAACGGCTTACCTGCCTGCATTACATCGTCAAAATAAAAAATATATTGGCGTGTTTAAGCCAATTGCAAATGATACTTCAACCGATAAAATAATTTATGTAATTATACCTTTTAAATCTTTGAGTGAGATACAATCGTTGCAAAAAATATTAATGAAAGATTCAGGCTATACACATGCAGGCAAAGATTATATAACAGCACCTTATCAAACACCGCCTTACACAAGAATGGAAGAAATTATTTTAACTGCGTTTGAGTCATCGCCGCAAATGCAATTGCCGCATTTAACTTCAGATAAGAAAGATCACATTTATGAACTGCGCAGTTATGAAAGCCCTACGGAAAGTTATCACGTTAATAAAGTAAAAATGTTTAATGCAGGTGGCGAAATAAAGATCTTTTCAAAAATAAATGCCAATGCCATTTTTTATGGTGATGTAATTGCAGGCAGCCACATGCCTAACCTGATGTATTTAACTTCTTTCGAAAGCATGGCTGACCGTGATGCACATTGGAAAAGTTTTTCTGATGATGCTGATACCAAAAAAATATTTGCTATGGATGAGTACAAGAACAATGTTAGCAAAGCAGATATTATTTTAATGCATGCCACTTCTTATTCTGATTATTAAACCACAATAAAGCAGCGCAACATTTAATTATCACAATCATATTACGGTGGTAACAATTATGTATAAGTATTAAAGTGACCATAATTAATGTATGCTTCTAAACAATTTTACTTTGTTCTTTTACTGTTGTGGAGTGTAACCGCTAATGCGCAAATAGAAGACAGCAATTTCATTGGCCACATCCGCAAAAGCAATAATGTTGAATTAAACAATTATTATAACAGTACCCGGTTGCATTTTGAAAGTAAAGGCAACGCAAAAGATGCATTTAATTTTTTTGCAAATAATGGCCTGTTTAGCGGTGTTTACCTCAATTATAAATGGTTAACTTTTGGCTATGGTATTATTATTCCATTTACAAGCCGGGATAACTCTGTAAAAGGATTTAAAATATACCAGTTGCATTTTACTAATTATAAGCATGGTTGGGGTTTTGCAGGCAGTGCAGAAGTATATAAAGGTTTACTATCGCAAACGTATAAAAATTTATACTTGCCGGTTGATGGTGTAAAATATACCAACATCACTACTGATTTCTTTCACGTTGCAAATGCAGCCAAGTATTCTTATAAAGCGGCACAAAATTTAAGTGAACAACAATTTAAAAATGCAGGCTCTGTATTTTATCATATACGGCTTTCTTATTACGCGCTTAATGTGCAAAACACTTCTTCTGCAGTTAGTGATAGTGTTCAAAGTTTTTTAAGCAGAGATCCAAATTGGTTATCACTGATAGGTACAGTTGGATACGGTTATAATTTTATTTGGAAACAAGGCAAGTGGATGATAAGTCCACGGGCAGAAGCCGGCGCCGGTTTGTTATATCAATTTGGTATTGATAAAAGGTTTAAACCTGCATCGTTTTTCAGAACAGCATTTACCACCGGTTATAACACACAAACGGTATACACTTACTTAAGCATTGAAACTATAAATACTGCAAACTTTTTTTCTTCTACCAAATTATCTGATGACAGGCTTCGGTTGAATTATACATTAGGTTACCGCCTTGCTTCACTAAAAAAGAAGATTCTGGGTGTTTTGTAATCATTTATATCAGCTTAAATAAATCATTTTCGTTAATAAGTTTTCATAGATAGTTTTGCGCCAATATTTTTTTATGCAGCAAGCGCCATACAACCAGTTTAAAGCAATGTTTGCCATTACAAAAGGCAGCCTTCGTTCTATATTCAGAAGTCCGTCCGCTGTGGTTTTCAGCATTGTGTTTCCTATGGTTTTTATTTTGGTGTTTGGTTTTATTGGCGGTGATGGTGCAATATCACTTGATGTTGCATTGAATAAAAATGCAGACACAAGTAATGCAGTTTATCAATCATTAAAAAATATTTCAGGTTTAAATTTTATAAAGGAATCAGACAGTTCATTAAAAGAAGATTTAGAAAAGGGTAACATTACTGCTGTTATTAATATTAAGAAAAATCCAAATGGTAATCCTGCATACATTATTGAATTAAAAAGTTCTGAAGCAGTTAACCCGCAAAATCTAAGCATACTTGGATCAATTTTAAAAGATGTTATCAGCACCATCAATGCAAAACTTTTTCCGCAAACACCAACTATTGCAGCCATAGATAATAAGATTGAAAAAATACCCGGCCGTGTTTACAGGCGCATAGATTTTATATTGCCAGGACAGCTTGGTTTTTCTTTATTAAGCGCCGGTGTTTTTGGAGTTGCTTTTACGTTTTTTAACCTGCGTCAGCAACTTGTTTTAAAAAGATTTTATGCAACGCCAATAAGGCGAACATATATTGTTTTAGGTGAAGCCATAAGCCGTGTAATTTTTCAAATGATGACCGCGCTTATTATAATTGGGTTTGGCGCCTTTGCTTTTAAATTTACACTGGTGCATGGCTTTACAACTTTTCTTGAAATAATGTTATTGAGTTTTATTGCGCTGATAGTGTTTATGGGTTTCGGATTTTTTGTAAGCAGCGTTGCCAAAAATGAAAGCACTATTCCGCCATTTGCAAACTTGTTTACGCTGCCGCAATTTTTACTGGCCGGCACGTTTTTCCCTATAACTTATTTTCCAAAATGGCTGCAGTTTTTATGCAATCTTTTACCGCTAACACATTTTAATAATGCCATGCGCAACATATCTTTTGAAGGCGCCAGCTTTATAAGTTGCTGGCAAGATGTTGGTGCACTGCTTATTTGGGGTGTTATTATTTATGCTATCGCAATTAAAGTTTTTAGGTGGGAGTAAAAAATAATTATGAATGATGAGTTGTAAATTACCATATCAATAAACACTCATTATTCATTATTTGATTTTCTCAAACGGTACATTGGTAATGCGATAATTCTTCCAGTCTTTATAATCAAAATGCCACCATTCATAATCATATACCGTAAAACCTTGCGCTTCCATTTTTGCACGTAATAGATCTCTTGTTTTTCTTTGTTCATCAGTGCCGCCTGTATAGTTTGGGTAAGAACGCTCCGTCATCTCATCATAAT
>CAZZXW010000197.1:0-6282 GCA_964658095.1 uncultured Parafilimonas sp.
TTCAATATTTTTGATCTGCTCATTCAATTCATCAATATCAAGTTTATAAATTCTGCGCACCGGTTTTTCAGTAAGCTTTAAAATATCTTCTCTTGCTATATCACGCTTTAATTGTTTTTTAAAAGGACCAAATGCTTTATCAATTGCTTCAATTACTTTATCCCAGGTTTCATGTTTCTTTTCAAGCTCTTTATAAATTTTTTCTTCAAAGAATATTTTTTCAAGTGAAGTGTAGTGCCATTTATCTTCAAGTTCACCAAGTTTAATTTCAAGTTCACGTTTTAAAAGATCTTTTGTTTTATCAACCGATATTTTAAGTAATTCCTGAACGCCTAAAAACCTTGGCTTCTGATCTACAATAACACATGCATTTGGAGAAATGCTTAATTCACAATCTGTAAAAGCGTATAAAGCATCAATGGTTATATCAGGAGAAATGCCCGGCGCTAAGTCAATGATGATCTCTACATTCTTTGCAATAGCATCAGTAACTTTTTTTATTTTGATCTTGCCCTGCTCATTTGCTTTTACAATCGAATCCATCAGCGTAGAAGCCGTAATGCCGTAAGGAATGTTTTTTATAACAAGCGTTTTCTTATCTACTTCTTCAATAGCTGCACGCACCCTTATTTTGCCGCCGCGTTTGCCTTCATTGTAATTAGAAGCATCCATCATGCCGCCGGTTATAAAATCAGGAAGCAGTTCAAATTTTTTACTGCGTAAATATTTTATGCTGGCTTCGCAAACTTCAATAAAATTATGTGGTAAAATTTTGGTTGATAAACCTACTGCAATGCCATCAGCAGCCTGCACCAGCAACAAGGGAAACTTCATCGGCAATGTAACAGGTTCCTGCTTGCGGCCATCATAACTTAATTGCCATTCCGTCGTTTTTGCATTGAACGCCACTTCCAAAGCGAACTTTGATAAACGTGCCTCAATATATCTTGGTGCTGCTGCATCATCACCGGTTCTTACATCACCCCAGTTGCCCTGCGTATCAATCATTAATTCTTTCTGGCCCATGTTCACCAATGCATCGCCAATGCTCGCATCGCCATGCGGATGATACTGCATGCTTTGCCCGATGATGTTCGCTACTTTATTAAAACGGCCATCATCCATTTCTTTCATGGCATGTAAAATGCGGCGTTGCACCGGCTTTAATCCATCTTCAATTGCCGGCACTGCACGTTCAAGAATTACATACGATGCATAATCAAGAAACCAGTTTTTATATTGGCCTTGTACGCCAGTTTCGGTTGTAGTTATATTTTTAGGATCTGCCATTTATTAAGTTTCCAATTATAATTGAAAGTGACAAATTTATTATTTAAAATTTCCACAAGATGTCTTTAAACTAACCTTACTATAAAATGTTGATGATGTAATCAAACAAGTGTACTAAAATGTTCCTCATTTTTAAACCATAAAACACATTTAATAATTCATCAATGTATAAAAATTACATTTGCGTTTTACGTTATACATGCTGGATCATTTCTTTAATAAATTATCACAAAGTATTACTATATCAGAAGCTGATAAAACAATCTTGAAGCAATTTGTTATAGTAAAAAAATTAAGAAAGCGTCAGTATCTTTTGCAGGAAGATGATGTTTGCAGGCATATTGCGTTTGTTAGTAAAGGCATGTTACGTTCTTATACAACTGATGAAAAAGGCAACGAACGCATTGTGCAGTTTGCGCCGGAAGGATGGTTTATTGCAGACCTCTACAGCATGATAACCGGCGAGCCATCAACACAAAATATAGACGCCATTGAAGATTCAGAGTTAGTGTTGATAAGCACTGCTGCGCAGGAACATCTGCAAAAAGCAATACCTGAATTTATAAGATTTAATTACCTGCAAATGCGTGGTGCCTACATTGCATTGCAAAAACGGCTTGCTGATATGTTTACCCTTTCAGCAGAAGAAAAATATATAAAACTGCTGCGCGCTTATCCTGATATTGTACAGCGTGTGCCACAACACATGATTGCTTCTTACATGGGTTTAACGCCGGAAACATTGAGCCGCGTAAGAAAAAATATCGCCGCAAAAAAACCTGATCACACCAGACTTCATTGATATAGATCAACGATTTTTCTTAACACGAATCAACAAACCTAACACAACATGTAATCTATTTTTGCAAAGCAGAAGGGTTATAAGCGTGCATACAAAAAGAACCATAGCATTAATAGGAACAGGAACATCATCAAAGGTGTTGGCGACTGCATTGGCAAAGCGCAACAATCGGTTGCTTGTCTTTTCACGTTATTTTGAAGAGGCTGAAAATACCGTTGCAGGCATTAAAGAGCAATTTGCATTTTCAGATATTGAAGCCATGCCTTGCAGCTTTACTGCATCATGGGAAGCTGACATAATTATTACAGCAATACCTAATGCAGAGCTTAAAGAATTAGAAGACTATATTAAAGAGGTTGCGGTACAAAAAATTTTCATCATTACAGAAATTAAAAAAGAGCCGGATGCAGTTTTTGATACGGTTAATGAAGCAAAAAAAGTTTTGCCTTTTACCCATATAGTACATGCTTCTTTAAGTATTAATAAATACAATGAATCAGGATGTGAATTAAGTGGTGATGATTCAGAAGCAATTAATATGGCACATGAATTATTTAAAGAAGCAGGCATTCATCTGATTGAACACATCAATAACAATAAATAAAACAACATGAAAATAGCATTAATAGGCGCAACAGGGTTTGTTGGCAAAGCTGTATTAACCGAAGCTTTGAACAGAGGCCATAGTATTGTTGCCATAAGCCGCAACCCGCAAAACATAACAGAAAAAAATGAACGCATACAACCTGTTAAAGCAGATGTTTTAAACCCTGCAGAAGTTAAACAGGCCGTTGCAGGTACCAATGCAGTTATCAGCGCATACAATCCCGGCTGGACTAACCCAAATATTCATGATGAATTTTTAGAAGGCTCACAATCAATACAGGAAGGTGTTAAGCAATCTGGTGTAAAGCGATTACTGGTTGTTGGTGGTGCAGGAAGCTTATTTATAAATGGTGTTCAGTTAATTGATACACCGCAATTTCCTGCAGCTTATAAAGCAGGCGCTTCTGCCGCTAAAGAATATCTTGACATCATTAAAAAAGAAGATGACCTTGACTGGACTTTTTTAAGCCCCGCAATTGAAATGAACCATGAAACAGCAGGTGAACGCAAAGGCGTTTATCGCAGCGGGTTAGAGAACCCTGTATTTAATGCAGAAGGCAGAAGCATAATTTCTGTTGAAGATATGGCCATGGCTATTATAGATGAAATTGAAAATCCCAAACATATTAAACAACGTTTTACAGTCGCTTATTAATTTATCAAAAACAAAAAAATGAAAAAACTATTAATTGCTGCTTTTCTCTTTGTTCAAATGGCATCATTTGCACAAACTACGTGGAAGAATGACAAGATGCATTCTAAATTAACCTTCACAGTTACGCACTTGATGGTATCTGATGTTGATGGTTTATTTAAAAATTTCGATGTAACCATCACTGCATCAAAACCTGATTTTAGTGATGCGGTTTTTAATCTTACTGCAGATGTTTCTTCTATCAATACAGATGTAGATATGCGTGATAATGATTTAAAAAGCGCAGGCTGGTTTGATGCAGCAACTTATCCCACCATTACATTTAAAAGCACATCAATAACATCTGAAGGCAACAACAAGTATAAGCTAACCGGCAATCTAACTATGCATGGTGTTACTAAAACAGTAACGATGGATCTTTTATATCGCGGAACTATTCAAAACCCGATGAGTAAAAAAGATGATGCCGGCTTTAAATTAACAGGCACCTTAAAACGTTCTGATTTTAATATCGGTTCTAAAACTCCTTCAGCAGTAGTGAGTGATGATGTAGATATAAAAGCTGACGGCGAATTTGCAAAACAATAAATTAGAAACAGAAAAACCAAAGCCGGCATTGCCGGCTTTTTTATTGCTGTAAGCTGTTGAAGTGTTTGATGTATTACACAATTATATCTAGTTCCGGTTTGTTATCAATTGCAATACCAGGCAACTTTAAGCTTATATCTTTCCATCCATTCTTCCAATCGCCCTGCAACTCAAGCTTGCCTTCATTTATTAATTCTTTTATGCGCCAAACAAGAAATACATCGCCGGTATGTACTTTCATTTTACCAAATAATGTTTGAAATATTTTTTGCAGTTTTTGCGGCTCTTGTGATATCGCTTTTGAAATATCTTTATCATAGTAAGACGCTTCTTTACTTATAATTTTTTTGCTGCCTTCAAGTATTCTTACAATACTATTTTCATTACATAATTTTTTCCATTCTTCACTATCCAGTTCAAACTCGCTTATGGTTACCGGCCTTGCTAATTTTTTTGCTTTAATAAATTCTTTCGGCGGTATTTCATGCAGGTCAGTTGGATAAAAAATCGCTCCTTTTTCGTTTATAAAAGGCAGGTTATTTAATGATATAACAAACACTCTTGCTTCATAATCTTTCAATTGTGCTATCAACCAATAATAACCGCAAACATCATGTTGATTTGGTGCAATCCACATCCAGGCATGTTCATCAAAATTGGCATCCAGGCTTTCTTTTAACTGTTTAAAAGCAGAAGCATCATTAACTATATTCAACTGATCTAAGTAAGGCGAATTTTGTAACAGGTTTTTTTGCCAGTTCTTTCTTGCCTCACATCCATCAGCATCATAAATATTTTTTATAGGGCCTACAGCAAAATCATCTTTAATCTCAACAATTTCTCCCCGCAAAGTTTCATCAAGCTCCATTGCTTTTTGTAAAGTATCAATATCTGATTGTTGAAAAACGATATGTATCATATTTGAAATTATTCCTGAAAAGCTAAAATAATGTTTCTAAGTTTTGTAACCGCTTCATTGCTTCAGCATCATGCGATGGAATGAATACAACACGATTGTTTTTCGCAAAAGCTTTTACTTTTTTATACGTTTCTCTTGCTACTTTATTGCTTGTGTTGTTACCCGGAAACTTGTCTTCTAAAAGTTGTTGTTGTGTATAACAAATGTCTGCAGCAAATAATAGATTGCATGCATCAGCTTTAATTAAAACAGAACAATGATGATAAGTATGGCCGGGCGTTTCAACTAATATTACATCTTTTGATTTGGTTAAGTAATAAGCTTTATCAAACACATCAAACCTTTCATTCAACTCAACAAGTTCCGGTTTAAACCATGATGGATATAATTTTGGAAGATCACCAAAGGGCTTTTGCCATTCAGCTTTATTCATTACGATGTTTGTGTTAGGAAAATGTTTGATGCCATCTGTATGATCAAAATGCAAGTGCGTTAAAACAATCGCTTTTATTTTTTCTTTACTGATGTTGAGCCGCTGCAATTGCTGATCAATTTCATCTTCAGGCTTAATCAAAAATTTAAACTGGCTTCTGTCAAACCAGTTTGCAATAGCACCGGATGATTTAAAATAATCTTTGTTGTTTACCTCAGCAACTTCGCCTGCATCAATTAAAAAAATGCCTTCAGCATGTTCAATGATCATTACATAAATGGGCAGCCATTCAGTAAATGTTTTATCAAGTATAAAATCAGCCAATGCAATTATGCCTTCATGTTTATTTTCTTTAAATTTTGTTTTAACCGCAACGGCACCCGTTGACACAAGATGAATTTTTATTGTTTTATTATTAGATTGTAATTGAACTGTTACTGAAGGGAACATGAATTTGGAAGCTTTAGAGTAACTAAGTCTGAAATGTATGCGAAAGTTTTTTTATAAATGCAAATCTTATAATTTATAGCGAATCAATTTTTTCACATACATTTTAATTAGAAAAAAAAGTGTAACTGAATTTTTATTCATTAAAAAAGCAAGCTTTGCTTGTGTTATTGCCTGATCTGGATTGTTATACCTATGATAGACTAAATCAGAACTACGTGCATAATAAATTGACCAGTTTTTTTGCGCATTTAATTTAAGCAATGCTTTTTTTTCTGCGGGAAGATAGTTTTGAATGGTATCTATGGTTTTTGAAATGTCTTTAATATGTTGACCGGATTGAAAATATTTTGATGTAATATTTTCATTATCATGTACACGGTAATTTGCAAGCTTTAATGGTGTGAATGCAAACGGATAGTTTGCTGCAATGCGTACCCACATTTCCCAATCTTCACTATAATGAACACCAAAAAAGCTTCCCAGCTTTTCATACACTTCGCGCTTTACAACAACTGATGGCGGCCCTAATTTTTGTCCTT
>CAZZXW010000198.1:0-5079 GCA_964658095.1 uncultured Parafilimonas sp.
TTATCAACCGTTAATTGTCAACCGTTAACTTCCAATCAACCCAAGTATGAATTTCGTGCCGTATGGATTGCCACTGTTTCAAACATTGACTGGCCAAGCAGTAAGAATTTATCATCAGATCAACAAAAAGAAGAATTCATCAACATATTAGAAGAACAACGTCGGATTGGAATGAATGCAGTAATTGTGCAGATACGGCCAAGTGCAGACGCTTTTTATGCTTCTAATCTTGAACCATGGAGTGAATTTTTAACTGGTAAACAAGGCACGCCGCCATCGCCTTATTATGATCCATTAAAGTTTATGATAGAAGAAACGCATAAGCGTGGTATGGAGTTTCATGCATGGATAAATCCTTATCGTGCGGTTTTCAGCTTAACATCAACGCTTGATCCCAATCACATCACTAAAAAACATCCTGAATGGTTTTTAAAATATGGTGATAAGAAATATTTTAATCCCGGCTTACCGCAGGTAATGCAATATTTAACCAACATTGTAAAAGATATAATTACACGATATGATATAGATGGCATTCACATGGACGATTATTTTTATCCTTATAGAATTGCCGGCAAACCTTTTCCTGATTATCAAACATGGTTGCAATATGGCAATGGTTTAAGCATTGACGATTGGCGGCGAAGCAATTGCGATAGCGTTATAAAAATGATTCATAATGTAGTAATAGACTGGAAGCCGCTTATCAAATTCGGCATAAGCCCGTTTGGTGTTTGGCGCAATAACAATGTTGATGCAAGTGGCAGCAATACAAGAGCCGGACAAACCTGTTATGATGATTTATATGCCGATGTTTTATTATGGCTGAAGCAGGGCTGGATAGATTATGTAGCGCCGCAATTATATTGGGAAATCGGCCATCATTTATGCGATTATGAAACGTTGTTAAACTGGTGGAGCGATCACAGCTATGGCAAGCAATTGTATATTGGCCATGGTTTATATCGTGCTGTAGAAAAGCCAAATGCTGCATGGAGAAACACAAATGAATTACCAGCGCAAATAAATTTGTTGCGTTCAAAAAATAATGTGCAAGGCAGTGTTTTTTACAGTGCAAAAAATTTGATGTATGATGTTAACGGCTGGGCTGATAGTTTGCGCTTTGATTACTACAGAGCGCCTGCATTAATACCGCCAATGAATTGGATTGATACAACATTGCCTAAGCCTCCGCGTATTTCAAAAATTAATGTTGATAAAGATGACAACGGAAAATTATTTACAATAACCGGTGATGGCGTTAATAAAGATGAAACTGAAACGATAAAAAATTTTGTGGTATATGCAGGGCAATCATTGGTTGGGCTGACTGATCATCCTTCAATTATTATTCCGGCTGACAGTACTTTAAAATTCAAATTTTTGTTGCCTTTTACTTTTTTAAATAAAGACTGGAGCAATTGTTATGTTACCGTAACAAGTGTTGACCGTGAGAACAATGAAAGCGCGGCATCTAACATAATAATATTACAGCAAACAAGCAATGGCTGGCAGGTAAAAAATTAATACTTTCACTGCAAATAGTAATTATGCAACTGCAAAATATTTTTATTCATCATGTTTTCTTTTACCTCAATCAAAGTGATGCTGCCAACACGCAAAGTTTAGTTGAAGGTCTGGAAAGATTAGGCACAGCGCCAATCATTAAAGATTATCACATTGGTCTTCCTGCAAACACAGCAAGAGATGTTGTTGATAATGCGTATGATGTTTCATGGCTTGTTTTTTTTAACAGCGCACAGGAACAGGACGCTTATCAAACAGATCCAATTCACCTTCAGTTTGTAAAAGAATGTTCGTATTTGTGGAAAAAGGTTGTGGTATTTGATTCAGTAAATGCTAAATGATTGTATGAAGCGGATTGCTATAGCCTTATTTATTTTTTGTATGATGCAACATATATATGCACAACAAACAATGCCTTTGTATGAAGGTGCTGTACCCAACAGTAAACCATATGCAACAAAAGAATGGTGGGAACCGCAAAGCAACGGCGATACAATTGTGCATTACACATCGCAGCCAACGCTTAATGTTTTTTTGCCTGATAAAGCAATTGCAAATGGAACAGCGGTTGTTATTTGCCCGGGTGGCAGTTATTGGGTTACATCAATTGTAAAAGAAGGTTTTGCTGTTGCAAGAGAATTTAATAAGATGGGGGTTGCTGCATTTGTATTGAAATATCGTATTCCAAACGATTCATCAATGATTGATAAGAAGATCGGGCCGTTGCAGGATGCGCAACGTGCAATACAGTTGGTGCGCATGCATGCAAAAGAATGGAACATTGATACCGGTAAGGTTGGTATTATGGGTTTCTCTGCCGGTGGCCATTTGGCTTCAACAGCAGCAACTCATTTTAATCATAGTTATATTGATAATGCTTCAAACATTAATCTTCGTCCAGATTTTGCTATGTTTATTTACCCGGTTATCAGTTTCCAGGATAGCATTGCGCACATCGGTTCAAGAGACCAGCTCATTGGCAAAAACCCTCCCAAACAATTATTAGATTCTTTCTCAAACGAACTGCGGGTAACAGCCCAAACGCCACCCACGTTTCTTGTTCATGCAACCGATGATGATGTTGTTCCTGTTATGAACAGCATTGTTTTTTATGAGCATTTACTTCAATACAAAATACCTGCAGAAGTACATATTTATAAAGCCGGTGGCCATGGATTTGGTATGATGAATCCTGCAACAAAAGATGTATGGATGGAGCGTTGTAAGAACTGGTTGCAGAGTATGGGTTTGATAAATAAATAATAGGAATCATTTGCACAATCTTATTTAATTACATTATTTATACAGCAATTGCAATTATATCTTCGCTGCCATGCAGCCGGTAATTGAGGTTACAAATCTTTCAAAACATTATAAAAATATAAAAGCGGTTGACGCGCTTTCATTCACCGTTAATGAAGGTGATGTATATGGGTTTCTGGGTCAGAACGGGGCCGGAAAATCGACTACCATCCGCATGTTGCTTACATTGATTGAACCAACAAACGGTGATATAAAAATGTTTGGTTTGAAACTGCATGAACACCGCAAAGCCATTCTTCAATCCGTTGGTGCCATCATTGAAAAACCTGACGTGTATAAATATTTATCAGCTTATAATAATCTTAAACTCTTTGCCCGCATGAGCGGCATTCATCCAACAGAAAAAAAATTAATGCAGCAATTAGATATGGTTGGATTGAAAGAAAGAGCGCATGATATTGTAAAAACTTTCAGCCAGGGCATGAAGCAAAGGCTTGGAATTGCGATTGCGTTAATACATGATCCGCGTTTAATTATTTTAGATGAACCAACCAATGGTTTAGACCCGCAAGGCATCGCTGACGTAAGAAATTTGATCCTGCATTTAAGCCGTGAAATGAACAAGACTTTAGTTGTTTCATCACATTTACTAAACGAGATGGAGCAGGTTGCAACAAGGCTGCTGATCATTGATAAAGGCAAGAAGCTCGTAGAAGGAACAACGGCTGAATTGTTTGATCCTTCGCAAACTTTACTGGAATTAGATACATTGAACAATACAGAAGCGTTATTGTTATTACAAAACAGTGCATGGCAAACTGCTTTGCAGCCGCAACGCAGCAATAGCTTGCTGCTAAAAATACATCGCAATGCTATTCCGGATTTTCATGTTTGGTTAGTGCAGCAAAACATAAGAATTGTTTCATTGCAGTCAAGGCATTCACTGGAAGATTATTTTTTACAGGTAACAAGTAGCGGACAACATGTGGCAGCTTTTACAGATTGAATTATATAAAATTTTTCATCGCCCGAGAACATACATTGCGTTTGTGGCTGTAGCTGTATTAATTACAATAATGCAGTTTGGTTTAAAAGTAGATGGCCAGGAATATGCAGATTTTATGCTGCAAAGTGTTGGCAATTTTGATGTGCAGGGCAAGCTGCTTAACGGGTACATGGTGTGTTATATAGTGCTTCAGTTAATGCTGGTACATGTGCCGTTGCTGGTAACATTAATTTCCGCAGATTTAATTTCGGGCGAAGCAAACATAGGCACGCTGCGCCTGTTAATGGCAAAGCCTTACAGCCGCACTTCAATTGTGCTTTCAAAGTTTTTTGCTGTATGCATTTACACATTGTTATTGCTTATCTGGGTTGCATTTCTTGCACTATTTGTAAGCATGTTGATTTTTGGAACAAGTGATTTGTTTTTAATGAAGAATGAATACATTGTTTTAATAAGACAGGATGATGTGTTCTGGCGATATGGCTGTGCATTTTGTTTTGCTTTTGTTGCTTTAATAACGGTTGCATCGGTGGGTTTTTTTTTATCTGCTTTCGCAGAGAATTCAATCGGGCCGATTGTTACCACCATGAGTGTGATCATTTTATTTACAGTGCTTGGAACGCTTAACCTGCCTGTGTTTCAGGCGATAAGCCCTTACTTATTTACTACGCACATGGTTACGTGGAAAGAGTTTTTTGATGAAAAAGTAAATGCCAATAACGAAGCACTTGCAGGCACTTTACAAAATCTGCCGCACATAATACATTCAGTAATTATTTTGGTGATTTATATTATTGTACTGGTAAGTGCAACAGTTTGGGTAATGAAGAAAAAAGATATCTTAAGCTAACCCTGATTGATAGTAAAAACAGTTTACCTGATTTATTTTTTATTATAAAGCTGGAGTTGAATGCATATGGGAAAATAATTTAAGCACTATAAAAAGTAAAGCAACTCGCATGGCGATAACAATAATATAAACTTAAATACTTTCAGGGTCGGATCATAAAACAATAGAACTGTAAAGATTAAAGTACTAATCAGATAAATTAAAAAAGGCTTCCCCAACCGGAAGCCTTTTTATTTGTACGGATAAGAACTATATTATTGCTTCATGATCTTTGAAGTATAAGATTGTTTATCAACCATTAGTTTAACAACGTATACGCCTGCACTCACATTGTTCATGTTAAGCGGAATAGTGTAGTTGCCTGCAGTAATACTGCCCTTATGGATTGTTTGAATAACACTGCCGTTTAATGAAATGATTTGCACAGAAACTG
>CAZZXW010000198.1:5089-6266 GCA_964658095.1 uncultured Parafilimonas sp.
TTACTATTATTGTTAATTACTGGATTACCATTGATCGTCCATGCAAATCTTGACATATCAAGCTTAATAGTTTTTGAATACATATAATGTCCGTCAACATCAATTTGTTTCAAACGATAATAATCAGATCCACTGCTGATGTTGTTATCAGTAAAGCCGTATTCAAGAATTGAGTGTCCAAATTTCGCATCTACAAAACCAATGCTGTTAAACTGTGATCCATTCAAGCTTCTTTCAACTTCAAAACCTTTATTATCTATTTCGTTTACGGTGCTCCAGCTTAATACTGCGTTACCATTATTTAACACAGCGCTAAAGCTTACAAATGTTACAGGCAATGCTGTTGATGTTGTAAATGTATCTGCTTTCGAATAGTTACCTGTAAACGTCAACCCGTCTAAAGAAACAGAAGAACGTACTGCCCATTCATAAGACGTTGCCATGGTAAGGCCAGTAAGCATCAAGCTGTCTTTAGTTACAATACCACTGGTTGTCCAGGTTGTTGTGCCTAACTTACGGTATTCTACAGTATAAGAATCGGCGCAGCTAACTGCATTCCAATGTAATGTTGCTGTAGTAGTTGTTATACCAGATGTTGAAAGTGTGGTTGCATAAGGTGGCAAAAACTCTGTTGTAGCGCTTGTAGTATAAGCTGTACCTGTTGCGCCGTCTGCATACGCCCTTGCGTAATAATTTCCAACACCTAAACCAGTGAAACTCGCTGTGGCTGTAACTACTACAACACTATCATAAGGCTTATTATCCTTGTATAACTTTACAGTATATGGAGAATGATTACCACCTACATTGTAAGTGATGCTGTTGCCGCCGCATGTATTTACAGCTGTAGCCGTTTTAATACTTATTGTGGCAGTACTGGATTGCGTAAATGAATCGGTAATATTATATACTCCGAAGTTATTACTGTAAGGATATACTTTTATGTAGTAATAACCTTGCGCTATAAATGGTAAGGTTACAGATGCTGTGTTAGTACCACCATAAATTTCCTTAGTGTCAAGCGGACCTGCGGTTGTATCACTATATACCTGGAAATAAATATCACCTATACCGCCAGTTTTATGCGTATCTAGTGTGTAGTTAATCTTTAAGCTGGCACTATTTGCACCAGTATAATTTATTTTCCACCAGTCAACGCCATCTGGCTTGCTACCAT
>CAZZXW010000199.1:0-3425 GCA_964658095.1 uncultured Parafilimonas sp.
TTTTCTGAAGCTGACCAGTGTGTTGAGCAAACTCTTTTGTTTAATAAACCGGCGGAAGCTAATATAAAAACACCTGTACACATGCTTGCAACTTCTGCACCCTGTTTGTATTGTTGCGCAATCCAATTAATAAGTTTTTTATTATTTTTAGTTGCTGTTTCATAATCGCGTATCAAAGACGAAGGAATGATGATCAAATCGGATCTGTTTACATCCGTTATGCAAGAATGTGGTTTCAAGAAGAATAAATCATTGTCAGCTTTTCTGTTATTTACTGCACTCACCAACTCAATTTTAAATTTCAATCCTTTTCCTAAACGTTTCCAAAAAGTATTTGCTTCGGAGAATATCTCATAAGCTCCAGCCATACATGCAACTGTACTTAAATTACATTGTTCTGTAACTGCTAATATTGAAAGATGTTTCATTTAAATATTTTCTTTTGCAAATTACAAAAAGCTTTGTCCAAATCAACCCGTTATAATGTCTATTTAGCATACCTTAAAATATATATTGTGATGATAATTTTACTGCATAATTTAAAAAACAAACAAGTATGCAGAACGAAAACTATTCAACAGTTATTGAAACCAGCAAAACATCAAATGAGGTTTATACGGCTGTAAACAATGTGCAACAATGGTGGACAGAAAACTTTGAAGGAAGTTCAAAAAAATTGAATGATGAGTTTACTGTGACGTTTGGAGAAACTTTTATCAGCCTGAAAATTATTGAGCTTGTAAATAATTATAAAGTGCTTTGGCAGGTAACTGATTGTTATAAACATTTTTTAAAAAACAAAACGGAATGGAAAGGAACAAAAATTTGTTTTGACATTGTTAACGAAGGCAACGCGAAAACAAAGCTAACATTCACTCATTTTGGGCTTTCAGATCCTTTAGAATGTTATGCAATCTGTTGCGATGCCTGGAATGGCTATCTTCAAGGCAGTTTAAAAAATTTGATTGATGCAGGTAAGGGAACACCCGACAAAAAAGTATAGAAAACAACCCACAGCCAACGAAATTATTTTGTTCTATATAATTGCTTAAAAAGCCAAAATAGCATGTTATTTAACAGGCATGTTACCAGCATCCACTAAATTAAAAATACAAAGCCATTCAGTATTAAACTAACCTGGTAAGATTTTTTCAGTACAAATAATTTTGCATATTATTTAGAAGCTGTCATAAGTAATATTGCTATGAATAACGTACATTATATACTTGCACCTTAAAGAAATTGAAGGCTGAAACTTTTTTAAGCTGTTACTTACATAATTAACCTTATGTGAGAAGAAAAACGTCCGCTTTACTATTTACTTATATTGCGCATTAAATATTAAGCATAATGGGTGAGGGTCCCTTATTTCATAAACCTAAAAGTTTTTTAACTGCGAGGCAGGTATTATACACCTGCATTTTTTTAGGTGTTCTTCAATTTGTATTAAGTGAACTTAACGTTGGGCTGGCAAATAGCGGAGGCATACCTGCAGCTACTGTTATTATACTATATTCTGCAGTAGCGTTATGGCTTATTAAAGAAATGAGTATTTGTTTAAAGTGGGCAAGAACTGTTTTAACTGCTGTTTTAATACTTGCGATGATTATATACCCGCTTATTGTGTTTCAGCAACTCAAAGTAAATATGCTTCAAACAGTATTGCTTGTAATACAATATGCTTTACAGGTTTATGCAATAGTACTCTTATATAAAAAGGAATGTACAGAATGGTTTAACAGCCTTACCCATAATGAAATGCTGCCTTAATAAACTAATACATCATTATTGCGCTCTGCCTCTTCAACCTCTCTTTAGTTTCTTCAGTATCAGGGTAAATGCAAGCATTCATATAAACCCTTTAACTAATGTAGTATTTGTTGTAAGAGCAAACAATAAAATCCAACATAATTGTTAGCTGAATATTTTTATCTTTCGCGTTCCAACATCATGATAAAACAATTGCTGCTTTTTTGTGTGGTTTTGTGTAACGGTTTATATGTGTTTGCACAAAAGAAAAATGCTGCCTTCCAGGTGCATATCTATAAAACAACTATACCTGTAATAATTGATGGTAATGAAGATGACGCCGCCTGGCAACACGCACAAACAGCAGGTAATTTTTTTATGGTTTTACCGATGGATACCAGCCACGCACATGTTAGAACAGAAGTAAAAGTTGCGTACGATGACCGTAATTTTTACCTGCTTGCTGTTTGTTATAAACAGAAGCACGAAGTAAATATGGTGGAAAGCTTAAAGCGTGACTTCAATTTTTCAAAGAATGATAATTTCCTTGTGTTTATTGATCCGTTTGAAGACCAGACAACAGGTTTTTCTTTTGGTGCCAATGCTAACGGTGCACAATGGGATGGTACGATGTATAACGGCGGTAACGTTGATTTGAACTGGGACCAGAAATGGATTTCTGTTGTAAAAAACTACTCTGACAGATATGTGTTTGAAGCAGCGATTCCTTTTAAAACATTGCGTTATAGAAAAGGAGTGCCGCATTGGGGCATTAACTTTAGCCGCAACGATTTAAAAACAACAGAAAAGTCAGCCTGGGCGCCGGTTCCAAGGCAATTTCCAACAGCATCATTGGCTTATACAGGAACATTACTATGGGACTCTGCACCGCCAAAACCACGCAGTAACATTTCCGTTATTCCTTATTTTTTAACCAGCACTTCAAAAGGTTTTATCAATAATAAACCTTCAGGTATTTTAGGTAGGGAAGGCGTTGATGTGAAGTATACATTTTCAACAGCGCTTAATCTTGATCTAACTGTTCATCCTGATTTTTCTCAGGTTGATGTTGATCAGCAGGTAACTAATCTTAGCCGTTACGAATTATTCTTTCCTGAAAAAAGACAATTCTTTTTAGAGAACGGTGATTTGTTTGGCAACTTTGGCTACAGTGATCTGCAACCATTTTTTTCAAGACGCATTGGATTGACAACGCCTATAAATTACGGCGCAAGATTAAGTGGCAAGCTTACAAAAAATCTGCGCATTGGTGCAATGGATATGGAAACTGCCGGTGAAGCAAATATCAACACACCATCAGAAAATTATGCAGTGGTTTCGTTGCAGCAAAAAGTGTTCAGGCGTTCGAGTATTGGTTTTATTTATATTGATAAAACTGCTATCAGTTATCATTCTATTCCTGACAGTATAAAAAATCTCTCCTCATCATACAATCGCAATCTTGGTATTGAATATAATCTTGCTTCGCCTAATAATATTTTTACAGGAAGAGCAATGTTATTAAAGTCTTTTACACAAGGCAAAAATGATAATGATATTGCCCAGGCTTCTAACGTACAATACAGCAGCAAGCATTGGCTTATAAATGCTGCTTATGAGTATGTAGGCAGTAATTATAATGCTGAGGTTGGTTATGTGCCGCGAAAAGATTACAT
>CAZZXW010000199.1:3525-6214 GCA_964658095.1 uncultured Parafilimonas sp.
ATGTAGGCAGTAATTATAATGCTGAGGTTGGTTATGTGCCGCGAAAAGATTACATCAAAATATATCCATCTATAGCAAGATATTTTTTTCCGAAAAGTGGTATTATTTTAAGCCATGGCCCGCAGCTCACAACAAATTATTTCTTTGATACAAAGCTGAATAAAACAGATCATGAAGATGTGCTCACATATCTAATCACGTTTAGAAGCAAGGCAACGTTTGATGTTATTGGTCAGAACGATTATGTGCGTTTGCTGCAACCATTTGATCCTACAAACACCGGCAAAGATTCTTTGGCAACAGGCAGCATACATAAATACAATTTAACAGGCCTTGATTTTGTGTCTGCGCCGCAACACATTTTTACTTACACTGCTTCTATGCGCTATGGCAGTTACTATGCAAATGGTCATATATTTTCTGCAACAGGTAACATTGGTTTTCGTGCACAGCCATATGTAAACATCAGCATCAATGCAAATTATAATGATCTTTATTTGCCGCAACCATGGGGCAATACGCATTTCTGGCTGATTGGTCCACGAGTAGATGTTACGTTCACCAACACGTTATTTTTCACAACTTATATTCAATACAACCAGCAGGAAAATAATGTAAATATCAACGCACGTTTTCAATGGCGTTACAAGCCGGCATCTGACCTGTTCATCGTGTATACTGATAATTATTATCCAACAAACTTCATGTCTAAAACAAGGGCACTTGTAATTAAGTTTAATTACTGGTTAAGCTTATAATTATTAAGACCTGCTTCATGTACATACCTACGCCTGGCCTAATTCTATCTACATCACAAATGGCTTTAAGCGCTAATGCTAAAATGCCAGCAGCTAACAGTTACTCTGGCTAAGTTTGCAAACAAAACATACAGGTATGTTTGATAGTTTAATAGCAAAACTTCCGCATCTCAGGCAACAACTCGAAGCATTCACGCAACTGTACGAACGTATAGAAGTTCCCGCAAAAACAATTTTGCTGAGAGAAGGGCAAGTGTCGAAAAAATCTTTTTTTATTGAAAAAGGCTGCATACGTGCCTGGCTGAATAATAATGGTAAAGATGTAACCTTCCAGTTCTTTTTTGAACAGCAGGGTTTATCTTCAATAGAAAGTTTTCGAAAAAATATTCCGAGTATTCTTACCATTGAAACCATCGAGCCTTCTGTTATACATGTGTTGCATAAAAAAGATTATGACCATATCATTAAAGAACTGGGAAATAATACGGCTTTCTTAAAAGAAATGATTGAAATCATCTTTGAAAGACAGCTTCATTATATGTACGAGTTTATATCTTTTATACGTGATACACCACAGCAGCGCTACCTGAATTTATTACAGCAAAAGCCACATGTTGTACAGCGCATACCGCAGCATTATATTGCTTCTTATCTTGGCGTTACATCTGTTCACTTAAGCCGCATCCGCAACAAGCTCATGAAAGAAAATAAGAAGCAGCATTCCGCTTCTTAACAATGTTATCGTGCAACATGTACTTGCTGCAGAGCTTTATTGTTGATACAAAGAAATAACAGGCAAATGCATGTAATTTTAAGCCATTATAATTTCACTATTGTATGAAGACACGCCGTTATTTTTTACAACAGGTTTCTTTAACCGCAGCGGCATTGCCGGTTTTAAATATTTTAAATACAGCATGTATGAATATTCAAAATAATAATGATGAGAAAACTTTACGTGTAGCCATTATGGGTTTGGGCAGCTATGCAACACGTGTTGCAGATGCGATGCAGGATTGTAAAAGAGCAAAGCTGGTGGGTGTTATAAGTGGTACTCCTTCAAAAATTGAATCATGGAAAAGCAAGTATAACATTCCATCCAACAATTGCTACAATTATGAAAACTATGACAGTATTAAAAATAACCCGGAGATTGATGTAGTATATGTAATAACACCTAATGCCTTGCATCATGATGCAGTGCTGCGTGTTGCCAAAGTAGGCAAACATGTTATATGCGAAAAACCAATGGCATTAAACGCGGAACAGGGCCAGCAAATGGTGGATGCCTGCAAAGCCGCCAACGTAAAATTGCTGGTGGGTTATCGCATGCATTTTGAGCCACATACACTTGAAATTATCCGCATGCGTAAGGCAGGTGAGTTTGGTAAGATCACTTTTTTTCAGGGACTGTCTGGTTTCGTAATCGGAGATCCAAAACAATGGCGCCTGAATCCAACACTTTCTGGTGGCGGTTCGATGATGGATATTGGTATTTATTCGGTGAACGGCTCACGTTATATGGTAGGAGAAGATCCTATTTGGGTGAATGCCGTTGAAACAAAAAATGACCCGGTTAAATTTGTTCAGGGAATTGATGAAACCATCCAGTTCCAGCTTGGTTTCCCGGGCGGGGCGGTTGCTTCCTGTCTTTCCACTTATTCGATGAATGGGCTGGACAGGTTTTTTCTCGACGGTCTGAATGGATTTGCTCAGTTATATCCTGCCACGGGTTATGATCCAACGCGGGGACTGACTCATAAGGGCCCGATCAATATGCCGGACACCATTCATCAGGCGGTACAAATGGATGAAATGGCTGCCATTATTTTTGACGGAAAAAAACCAGTGGTGCCGGTCGACGGTGAAGAAGCCCTCAAGGATTTGAAAGTGATAGAGGGCATTTATCAATCGGCAAAAACCGGCAAAAC
>CAZZXW010000200.1:0-6213 GCA_964658095.1 uncultured Parafilimonas sp.
CTTATTGCTTGCCGGCGCCATCATTACAAGGCCGCATCCGAAAAATAAATATCGGCTGCTCGATGATCAGCATAACCCGCTATCATATGTGCACGCCCACACTATAAATGCATTGAACAAAAAAAATTTATTAATAAAACATGCTGATGGCATCTACAAATGCGATCGCAATAAAGCAAAAGTTTATAAGATAAAAAAGTAAAACCATATTGAATAACGGGGTTGAGAAACGTAACATGTTGGAAATACGAAATGTTCCGACACAGTTAATCCTTTATGCCATTTGCCAATGGAATTACAACGGCAAATATGCAAATGCCACCGGCATGGGTAACAACACCAACAGCTTCATAAAAGCCGTTGCAGTATGGCTTATTCTAAAAAGTGAAACAACATCAGGATGCATACATAATTACCGGGAGCAATTGCCGGCGCTTGCATCAAAATGTAAAATGAGCGTGAGAACACTGGAGAAATATATAAACGAATTACGTAGTGAAGAGCTGGCCTTTAAAGAAGGCAACAAGCTCTTGCTGCACAACTATTCAGTGTTGCGCAAATATGATATCAGCATTAAAGAACGTGAACCAATAATTTTTTATGATACAGAAAATAAAACCAGGTTGTTTGAGATCCTTATCTCCATAGGCCTGCAACGATTGAAGGATAAGCGTATGATTATGTACTGGAAGAAAGTAAACAAAAATCCGGATGAGTTCAGCGTACTGAGCGACCTCATGATTAAGTACGGCGCAGACAAGGCCAGGTTAACCGATAAGCAATATTTCCGCGAGTGCCACCTGGAACTGTTATGCCAAAGCTTTGAAGAGGAAACGCCGGGTCAGGAAAATTACGAGCTGCTACATAAACGTATAAAAGCAAACCCTGATTTAAATGCCAGGCAAAGCACCTACGGGCGCCGCATGGGCTATAGTGTTTATAAACGAGAGAACAAGTATAATAAGAAAGATGAATCGCTGTGTATGGGCTTTAGCCACCTTATAAAACGATTATCTAAAAAAGGGTTGGTTACTGCAGAGCGGGACCATATTGAAGGCTGGAACCGCGCCAGGAAAGATGAGAAGATATTCCATCACCGGTGGCTTAAAAAATTTAAGCACACGATATGGTTCCGCTGCAACCAGCTTACTATTAACAACAAACAATTTTTTAAAATAACAACGCATGAAAAAGCTGCGGCCTGAGTGCCATTCTCCTCCTTTTTGTAAAAAATGTTATATACCTACAAAAGGTAATCGGTTTTAACCGAGCCTATACAGCATTCACAGCTTGTACAAAAACCTGTACTGGCTGTACAGCCTGTATATGTTTTGCGCCCCGAAAATATTTTTTTATCAACTGTGTATAACCGCACATTAAAGCCCGTAATGTGGATAAGATAGGCAATCTACTGCATCATCAATTTTCGCGAAAGGACAGTGAAAAAACTGTTCGTGAACTGTGCAGGTTCGACATGTTTGTTCGATGGCCGGAGCATACCAACCGGCGCATTAAACATTTTACTTACCGTGGTGACCATTATGAAAAAGATCCGCAGAAAATGTTGTGGAGTTTAATACGGTATTTTTTAAAGAGTTATCCGCATTGGGTAATGTGCCAGGTGCGTGATAACACAAAGCCGCTTGATGATGAAGAGCGCATTGTCTTTTGGTATAACAACAAAGAAAAAATTATTGTAAACCGCCTTTCAATGTATAGCAAGATGCTTAAAGATCATCCGCTTCCTGATTGGTTAAAATGAAATTATGCTAAGCAGTGAGATTACTAAGCAGAGCGATGCTATCGAGACTCTTTTTTGTAGGCCGTTTGAACAACAAAACGTTATCCAATGTCAAAAAAAGAGTCCGAGATTATGATTAATTTATTACTAATAAAAGATTTAAACATTGAAGAGAAAGAAAGACCTTTTTTGTTTAAAGTGATTGAAAAAAGAGTTGAACATTTTTATTCATTTAAAATAAATGATCATAAACTTATACTATTTCTCTGCCTACTTACCGAGTCGCCTGGAATGGCTGTGATGTATTTATCATACTTACAATATTGGTGCAAGAAGAGTAACATAGCAATACTTGATTTTGATGTGTTTTGCGAAAGGATTTTTCCTTGGGGATTTCCGGAAAAAAAGCAGTTATCTGAATTATGGGATAACTTAAAAATCAATACTGGCGGTAAGCTTCCGTCAGATAATTTATTAGACTATTCAACCGCTCTTAACTCTATAAAATTTTAATAAAAAAACTTATGGAACGTAACACACAAACAACAATTAAGCAGTTGCAGGTTGGTGATCGTTTTTATAAAGCCAACGATAAAAAGAAAACAGTATATACTGTTGTTGAGGCGGAAGTAAAGAAAACGCATTTTCAAACTTATAAACACCAGGCATTAAAAGATGGTGAGCAGCATCCCGAATATTTTAAAGCAGATACACTCGTTATTTTTTTAAGACATAAAACAGAAGCATATGAAAAAAGCATTCATCATCAGTAGCGGCATTGATGTAAAAAAATTAACTGCTGCATTGCATAACAGAGGTTATAACAATGTGGCTTTAGTTAATACAAAAGGCGAAAAATTGTTACCTAATCCTAAGGAGAAAAAACGATAACCATGGTTAATGTAAAATTTATTAACGATGAAAGATTAGGCAGATGGAAGAATCAGCTCAATCGAAAAAATGCAACACCGGTTTTATTAATTGGGATTGGCCATGATCATAATGCAGGTGATGTTACTGTGCTTGTTACAGAAGAGCGTTCTGATGAGGATATAAAATTATTGCTTGTTGAAGCCTTACGTCAACTGTCAAGTGATTAATATGATAACAACAAACGGTTATAGCAAAGATCCATCATTGGTGCCTGAAGGCATTGTTATCACTTTCGGAAAAGATATGATGCAAGAGAATGGCGGCGCTAAATTATTTCTTACGATTTTTCAAAAAGTGATGATGGATGATGAAGATTACTGGATGCATAAAATGAGTAACGCGCCTTCACTTATTGTTGCCGACGTTTATATTATTTGTATGAATAGGTTATATGGACGTTGTAAGACTTCTTGGATAGAATATGGACCAACCGAAGTACAGCGTGCAACAGGAGAATTAGAAAATATAGATTGGCAACGCTTGATTTTAATAGGACCATTTGAACGTTGCCCATTCAAAAGAACACTCAAAGGATTTCAAGGATTCCGTTACTGCACAAAACTTTTTTAGATGGAAAAACTCTTTACAATATTCATCAGTGGCCAACCTTTAAGTGATAACCTCAAGATCTTGGATGCAAATAAAAAACTTGCTGAATATGGTATTAAAAAAGCAAAGCTGGATGAATTAAAAATTGCTCAAGGAAAAATATTTAGATATCGCGAATCAATAATTCCAAAAACAATAACAGTAACTCGTGTATCATGATCTTACTCAAACTTAAACGTGACCAGGCAAGATGTATTGATGATTATTTCTTTCCATACATGATAGCGGTTGCTGTAATGAAAATGAATAATGCCGGCAAACTAAGTGATGAATATTTAAACGCTAAAGTTTTATATACACTCATAATTGAAGTTGAAAAAATATTTAGGCGCAAGCTTGCAAGCGAAGCAAACAAATTCAACTTCAAACTTAATGATGCGCAAGGTATCACCTTCGATAAATTCTTAATGAACCATCCTATGAACGCTGAAGAATTTTATTTAAATCATTTGCGGCAACACATCATTGATGTGCTGTTCAAACAAATAATTATATAATGAAAAACATTGAACAATTGGCAGAAGCTTTTCAACAGCTGCAAAAAATAAACAAAGAAATTTTTCGCATCAATGATGTCGCAATGCAGGCTGCAGAAGATGAGATGGTGATTGATATCAAACTAAACTTATTAAACAAAACAAGAGTTGACCAGGAAAGCAATAAGTATAAAGAGGATATAGCAGATATCTGGGAAAACTTTTTAAATACGCATAGTATGCGAAAACTTGTATGGACTTCGCAAGGCCCTCAATTTATAAGCACCTGTGATACTGACAGCCATAAGAAGAATAATATTTCTGAATTCATTTTTTCTTGTAAAGAAAGTACTGCGATGAAGTTATTAGGAATACTGCTTGAACAAAAAAATGAAGAGCGTAAAATCTTAATCGAACACATCAAAAAATTGAGTGCTGATGCTCGTTTATAAAGCAAATAAATTATTGAATAATGGAAACCTATTCATTTAAACTTATTATGAATATTATTTTTTACAGGTTAAAGTATATATCTAAGAACCAACGGTCAGGCTATTTTCTTGTCAAACGTAAATGGGTTTGGTTCTTATGTTCGCCTATCCTTATTATTCCTTACATCTTGCTTGCAGTTGTTGAATATTTCGTAGAGATTTTCAATTACACATACAACTGGATAAACACTGGCAACAAAAAGCTTACAAGAAAAACAAGAATAAAGTACAGAAAGATTTTGATGAAGTAACTAATGCAAGATCCTGTAATCATATCACCCATCTCACCTGAAAGAGCGCAGCAAATTCTTTCTGATAATGGTTTGCAGGTAAGTAATGCACAGGCCGCCGACATACTTAACTTTCTAACTATATTAGCCACCGCATCACACGACAATGAAAAATTGCTATCTATACATCCGTGTAAGCACTGATGAACAAGCCGAGAAAGGCTATAGTCAACGTGCCCAGGAAGAAACACTGCGGCGCTATTGCGAGCTGAATAATTTTTTCATTAAAGGTGTTTATATTGAAGATCATTCAGCCAAAACTTTCAACCGGCCAAGATTTACACAAATGCTTTTAGGGATTCGTAAAACAAAAAAAATCGTTGATTATATCCTCTTCACAAAATGGGATCGCTTTAGCCGCAATGCCGGTGATGCTTATGGCATGATAAGCACTTTAAATAAACTGGGCGTAGAACCGCAAGCTGTAGAACAGCCGTTAGATCTTTCTATTCCTGAAAATAAAATGATGCTTGCGTTTTACCTGGCAGCGCCTGAGGTAGAAAATGATAGAAGATCATTAAACATATTGCATGGTATGCGCCGGGCATCAAAAGAAGGGCGCTGGATGGGCATGGCGCCAATAGGTTACAAGAATAAAATTTCTGAAGATGGTAAAAAATATATTGAGCCGCATCCGGAGCAGGCGCCGCTGATCAGCTGGGTGTTCACACAAATTGCAGATAATAATTTTAATGCAGAAAGTGTTTGGAAAGAATTAAAATTAAAAGGCATCAGCTGCAGTAAAAATAACTTTCATCATCTTATCCGCAACCCGGTGTATTGCGGAAAAATCAAAATAAAACCTTTCAAAGATGATCCTGAACGTGTCGTAGCTGGCATACATGCACCAATCATCACAGAGGAATTGTTTTATCGCACCCAGGACGCTTTAAATGGGCGGAAACGAAGCACTAAAACTAAAATTCGCGTTCAGGATAAATTTCCTTTGCGTGGTTATCTTATATGTTCCAGTTGTAAAAAATTGCTAACTGCAAGTTCATCAAAAGGCAGAAGTTTATCTTATGATTATTATCACTGCAACTCAACATGCGGCACCAGGCATAAAGCTGAAGTAGTAAATAATAGTTTAATAACTGAGTTGCAAAAATGGAAGCCGCATAAAGCAATTGTTGAATTGTATAAAGTATTGATAAGAGAAATCTTTTCATCCACTGCAACAAACCGCAAACAAGAATTAAAAAAGCTGCAGCTGCAGTTAAATCATATTTATGAACGTGGAAAAAAAGCCCGGGATTTATTGTTAGAAGATAAGCTGGATGCAGATGATTATAAGCTTATAAAAAAAGAATGCGAAGAACAAACAGCATCTTTAGAATCAACGATTGTTGAATTAAGCCAGGATCCTGTGAATCTTGAACCTATGATGGAAAAGGCCGTGCAGCTGCTCTCAAACATTGATGAAGTGTACAGCGCTGCCAGCACTCAAAAGAAAAGAGAGATCATTGGTTCGATGTTTCCAAATAAATTAGAATTTGCCGGCGATCGTTTTCGAACCGCTCAAGTTAACGAAGCCGTGCGTGTAATATTCAATCTGGGTGCAGCTTTCAGCCAAATAAAAATGGTACAAGTGAATGAATTTTCAGACTTGTACCATCAAGTGATCCCGTTGGGACTCGAACCCAAGACCCCAACATTAAAAGTGTTGTGCTCTA
>CAZZXW010000201.1:0-6212 GCA_964658095.1 uncultured Parafilimonas sp.
GTTCAACTGTTATGAAGCCTTCATTCACATCATTGATTCAATGTTTAATCAACATGCAAAATGGTTAAAGATCACCTCGAAGTTAAGCTGGCGAAAAAAATTGCCTTCATTAAATATATTGCTTGCATCGCATGTATGGCGGCAGGATCATAATGGTTTTACGCACCAGGATCCTGGTTTCATTGATGTTGTTGTAAATAAAAAAGCATCTGTGGTGCGTGTTTATTTACCGCCGGATGCGAACTGTCTTTTATCCGTAATGGATCATTGTTTCAGAAGCCGTCATTACGTGAACGTAGTTGTTGCCGGCAAACATCCTTCACCACAATGGCTTACCATGGATGAAGCTGTAATTCATTGTAGCAAAGGGATTGGCATCTGGGAATGGGCAAGTAATGATGCAGGAGCAGAACCTGATGTGGTTATGGCTTGTGCCGGTGATGTGCCAACGCTTGAAACACTGGCTGCTGTTTCTATTTTAAGAGAAAAATTACCTGCGCTTAAAATACGTGTGGTAAATGTTGTTGACCTGATGAAACTGGAACCTGAAAAAGAACATCCGCACGGATTAAGTGATATTGATTTTGATGCGCTGTTCACAAAAACTAAACCTGTGGTATTTGCCTTTCATGCATATCCATGGCTGATACATCGTCTTACTTACAAACGTACCAATCACAATAATATTCATGTGCGTGGTTATAAAGAAGAAGGCACAATAACAACTCCGTTTGATATGACTGTATTGAATGAAATGGACAGGTTTGATCTGGTGCAGGATGTAATTGACCGCTTGCCTCAATTAGGCGATACAGCAGCTTATTTAAAACAAGAGATGAAAGACAAACTTATTCAGCACAAATATTACATTAATGAAAATGGAATTGATATGCCTGAAGTGAGAGAGTGGAAATGGAAAAAATAATAAATGTTTATACATATATTATTGCAGTATTGTTGCAAAATAGTTTCTAACTAAAAGATCACTTCATCGCATCATCAAAACCTTTTAGCAACGCTTTAAGTGTTGTAGCTTTTTGTTTGCTTGTAAGATCTTGCTTATAATTAAATAAAGCACTTTCCCATTCACCATAAGCTGCATTAGGCAATACAATAAATTTATTGCCCCAATCATCCTCTGCTTTATCTGTTTCATTAAAACGTGCGGTGATTGATTTCTTTTCAAACACATCTTTAAAGTCATTCAGATTGTCACCAAGCAGCATTACTACATTATAATATTTCATAACACTTTGCCGCCTTGATTCTTTAGAAGAAATTTTTGAACGAAACAGCATGTGGCTTGTATCAGCATCCGGCAACTTAAGTTTTTTTAAATTGATGAGCGTAGGCTGCACTTCACTTACAAACCTATTGCTTATGTAAAATATAGTTGCGCCTTTTCGGCTTGCATACTTTAAAAAATCTACAGCGCCGGGCACGCCTGTTGCCGCTGATTGATTGGTCCAGTTGAGCCACTCAAGCACATTTTCCTCTTTGCCGTTTTTAATCATTTGAGCTTGCAAATAACTATTGTCTAAAATGGTTTCATCCAGATCAGTAATAATAGCAATTCTCTGTTTTGTAAATTCTTTTTTTGAAATAGCATCCAATCGCGTTTTAGCAATATTGAATGCCTGGTAACAAAGCGCTCTGTATTCAGCAGCGTCCTGTTGCCAAAGCACAGGATATAATTTAATGTTTGAATAATCAATCTTTGCAGAATCCTGTGCAGAAATTAGCTGAACAATAAAAAGAGTAAAAATTATCAGTTGTACTTTTTTCATACGACTGATAACGTGATTATAAAAGCATTTGTTTTAAAATCATTTCACAATTCTAATTTAGAGAACAGTTGTTCTAAGTATTTTTAAATGCTTTATTTAAGCACTTTAAATAATTAATGTTAGCAGAAATTTTTGTATGAATTGATTGTGCTGTTTATGATATTGTGTTGCATGCTTTTTAAAAACCTTTCAATAATCCTTTCAGCATATTTATTCTTTGATTATTAGATAAGCTATCGCTGTCCTGGTAATTATACAAGGCTTCTTCCCATTCGCCATAATCTGCATTGGGTAATACAATAAATTTTTTTCCCCAATCATCTTTTACATTATCAGTTGCTGCAAAACGTTCATTAATTGGTTTGCCTTCAAACACCTGCATAAAGTCATTTAAGTTATCACCTAATAATATTACCACATTATAATCTTTCATTACGGCTTGTCTTCTTGCTTCTTTAGATAGTGTGTTTGTCATTAATAAAATATGGTTGCTATCAGCATTGGGAAGATTTAGTTTCTGCAATACGGCAAGTGTTATCTGCATGCTTTTTAAATCCCTGTTACTGATATAAAAAATGGTTACTCCTTTGCCTGCCGCATATTGTAAAAAAGCAACACCGCCGGGCACCGTTGGTAAACCTGGTTTATTAAGCCAGTTTAGCCAGTCGTTATAATTTATGTCTTTACCAGTTTTAATTTTTTGCGCTTCTATATTGCTATTGTCTAAAATGGTTTCATCAAGATCGGTAATAACAGCAAGATTATTTTTATGCTGATTATTCTTTAAAGCTTCATCAAGTCTCAATGTTGCAAGGTTAAAAGCCTGGTAACAAAGCGCCCTGTATTCTGCGGCTGTTTGTTGCCATAATAATGGATATAATTTCAGCTCTTGCTGCGAATGAAATGTTTGAACGCTATCCTGTGCTTGCAATGAACTATATAATATAAAAGCTATTATAGTAGAATGTATTTTCTTCATATTGTTAAGTACTGTGTTATTAATATCTACGCAATCATGCTATAAATGTTTTGATTTGTTTTCATAATGTATGTTTAAAAAGCACCGCATTAAAAAAACAAGCAAAGTTAAATTTGCAACACAGTTTCAAAAAAATATTTACTTTGATTAACAGGAAGGAAAACTAAATTGCTTCCATAAAATATTTAAAACATTCAGAATGAATTTTCAATTAACCAGTATTAAAGTAAACATCAAAAAAATTATAGTATTCAGCATCACCTGTATTTTTATTGGCTTTGTTAATGCACAGGATGCAGATAAATATTCAGCCAAAAACTGGCAGTTAGAAGATCTCGCCAAAGACAGTGTTTATGGTACAAGCGTAAACAAAGCGTATGATGAATTGCTGAAAGGCAAAACCAGTCATACGGTTATTGTTGCAGTGATAGATGCAGGCCTGGATACAGCGCATGAAGATTTGAAAGGACATGTATGGACGAATAAAAAAGAAATTCCGGGCAATGGCATTGATGATGATCATAACGGATATGTTGATGACATTCATGGATGGAACTTTTTAGGTGGAAAAGATGGACGCTATATTGAGCATGAAAGCCTTGAGTCTTACAGAGAGTATTATCGCCTGCACCAGATTTACGGAAGCATAACAGATAGCTTGCAATTAACCGCCCAGCAAAAGAAAGAATATGCTTATTGGTTAAAGTTAAACAGTGCACATATTGCGGACTCTACAACAGCGGCTACAACAATAGAAAGAGTTACACCGTTGCTTAACTTACTTCATGCGACAGACAGCACATGGCGTAATATTTTGCATAAGGATACTATAACCGTTACTGACCTTAAAAATGCTACTACACAGGATAGTGTAGCAAACAGCCTTGCAAAAAATGCCATCGGTTTTTATGCTATGCGGCACATACCGGATGAAGTATCGTTTGAAGAATTGTTGAGTGAAGCAAATGAATTTGTACAATCCAAACAAAAACAACTGGATGATTTTAACGCCGATCCAAATGCAGCACGCCGTGATATAGTAAAAGACGATCCGCTTAACATCAACGATAAAAATTATGGCAATGCCAATGTTGATGCAGGAACGCCAACACATGGAACGCATGTATCAGGAATTATTTCTGCGATAAGAAATAACAATGTTGGTATGGATGGCATTGCAGATAATGTGCTCATTATGCCGGTGCGTGCAGTACCAGATGGCGATGAACGCGATAAAGATATTGCGCTTGCCATTCGTTATGCAGTTGATAACGGTGCAGAGATTATCAACATGAGTTTTGGTAAAGCTTATTCACCGGGCAAAGAATGGGTAGATGATGCTGTAAAGTATGCTGCAAAAAAAGATGTATTGCTTATACATGCTGCAGGCAATGAGGGTGCAGATATTGATACGTCTAATGATTTTCCAAGCCCTAAATTTTTAAACAATACAGGCAAAGCAACCAATTATATAACGGTTGGTGCAAGTGCCGGCGGACCCGATAGTTTGCTTGCCGCATCGTTCTCAAACTATGGCACAAAAGAAGTTGATGTGTTTGCGCCCGGCTTAAATATTTATTCAACTATTCCTTTTAGTAAGTATGCAGTTTTCAGCGGCACCAGCATGGCAACGCCTGTTGTAAGCGGCATTGCGGCGCTGCTGCTTGAGTATTATCCGAAGCTTAGTGCAACACAAGTAAAGTATGTAATCGAAAAATCGGTGGCAGCTTATCCTGATGATATGGTTTTAAACCCCGGCAGCGGTGATAAAGTTAAATTCAGCACACTTTCGCAAACCGGCGGAATTATAAATGCTTACAATGCATTAAAGCTTGCTGCCACCTTGAAAGGTGAACGCAAATAATTGCTGTAAAATCTATAACTAATTTAAGAAGGGTTGGAGCTGTCAGCTTATATACATCTGTCAGCTGCAGCTCCGGCTTTCTATTGCAACTCCGGCATCCGGCACACAAACCTTCACCGGAGTTTTCATTACAATCCGGCAACCCTTAGCTGATGAACACACATCAGCAAAAAAACAGTTCCAAAGAACTCAATTAAAATGAAAAGTCTTTGAGCAACGAACGGATCAAACATCAATCGTGATTATTAGAAGCTATAGTTTTAAGCTCTGTTAATTTAGCCTGAACCGCTTCTTTAACCGAAGCATTATTTGATTGTGAAAGCGTTTTTAAAATCTTTAATGCATTTTCTAAAAGGTCTTTCCGTTGTTTTGAATTTGAAACAATTTGCCTTGCATCAGCCCTTGAAAGATAGCAATCTACTTGTGCCAGGCTCAACTGTTCATTAAGATTTTGTTTGGATACCATAGATGAAGTTAAAACCTGGTTTTGTGCAGTCGAATTATTCAGCGTTTTTAATTCATTTGTTAGCTTGTCGTTTTCAAACTTTAGTTTAGTATTATAATCTATCAGATTTTCATTCTTCTTTTTTTGAGCCAGCAATAAAACATTTATAACACTATCCTGTTGTTTTATCAGTTTGCTATAATTAGCTGGTGATGAAGTTTGCGCAAAGTTTTTATAGGCAGATAGTTTTAATGACAGGTCAGCGATCTGTGCATCTTTTTCCTTCAATTTATTTTGTATATCATTCATTATGTTTTGATCAAAACTATAATTGGTATTACCTATGTTAAATGAATTACGTATTGAATTTATAGCATCACTTTCTTCTAAAGCACTCCTGTAACTATTTGTAATTCGTTGCAATAAACCATACGAACTTCTGTCATATACATTGCTGTTGCTTATTTGTAAACTGTCCAGGTTTTCAAGGAATACCAATTGATTGTGCGTAATTAAAATATTTAGTGAATCAAGGTTTTGAAGTTGTATTGAGTCTATATTTTTATTTGATATTAACGAAGCATACTTTTTATTCAAAAACAAAATAGTATTAAATTTTGATTGAAGGCTGTCTGACTGCCGTGAAAGATTTAAAAGATTGTTACTGTTGCTTACAGGTTCAGTTTTATTAAAGAATGATTTTAAAAAAAACGTAATTAAAATACCTGCAATCAATCCTGTTATAAATAATATAACAGGCAGCCCGTTATTTTTTTTGTTTGATGTGTTAGTGGTTGGCATTTGGTGTATTTAAATTAAAAGCGATAAGCAAAACCTGCTTCAAAACCTAAGTAAGTAATAGGTATGCGTTGTACCACGCTAACTAAAGGCTGGTTAACGCTTGAACTAACCTGCGTTGTAGAAAATGAATTGCGGAAGTCAATGATTTTTTCATTTTCAGGTATAGTGCTGATGAGGTTATTTTTATTCACTGTATAATCCGTAAGCACACGGTTTTTTACTGCAAAAACAATGTGCGAAAATTGAACTTCTGTAAAAAATCTTATTCTTTCAGAAACCTTGAACTGGCCACCAACAGCGCCCATAAAGCCAAGTGCAGGTTTTTTTATGCCCCAT
>CAZZXW010000202.1:0-6196 GCA_964658095.1 uncultured Parafilimonas sp.
TTCATAAGCTCAGCAGCATAATTTATGATTATTCTGTTGAGCTTATTTATTTAAGTTCATATTTGAATAGCCATCTTCTGCACGCATGGCTGCACGTTCAACATACACATTCCTGTCTTGCGGTGCCCATGTATTAAGCCCATCAACATAACGGTTAAACATGCAAAACGCTGCAGCAATTAAAACAGTGTCATGAATTTCTTTATCAGTTGCACCAACATTTTTTGCCTGTTCTATTTGTTCTGTTGTAACATATTTGCCGCCCTTTTGCACACTGCCTGCAATACTTAATAATGCTTTTAATTTTGGCGAGATGGATGTTGACTGATAATCCTTTTTAATATCATCAATCAACTGCATATCACTTTCAAAATAATGTTGCGCCAATGCACCATGCACATTCTGACAATAGAAACAATCATTCTGTGATGATACATAAGCACCAATCATTTCACGTTCACCGCGTGATAAAGTGTTGTTATCATCATGTAATAAAATTTCTGCAAGATTATTTAATGCGGCACCAGTTTCAGGACTGTATTGCATTGGTCCTCGAATGCCGGGAAGATCGTTTTCAAGATTTATAAATGCCATTGTAAGTTGTTTGTTTTATGTTATAAGTTTTAAGCTGACTTTTACTTAGGAGCAACGTAACCTTTCTCAGCCATGCGAATGCCCATTGCTTCATATTCTTTTTCGTCTGTTGGTGTAAAGCTTGCTAATCCATCAACATACCTGTTATACATGCTGAATGCTGCAGCAATCAAAACGGTATCATGAATTTCCTTATCGGTTGCGCCTTCACTTCTTGCTGCATCAATATCTTGTTGTTTAACTTCTTTACCAAGTATCTGCACTTTGCCCGCAATGTTCAACAGTGCTTTCATTTTGTCACTGATGTGTGCATGTTGCAAATCTTTTAATACATCATCAACAATATTCTTATCATTACCATATAATGCTCTTGATGCAGCGGCATGGCTCATCATACAAAACATGGTATCATTTCTTTTTGATACATAAGCCGCAATTAATTCACGTTCTGCTTCGCTTAATGTTGAATCACCTCTTAATAAAACCTGCGCTAACTCATATAAAGGCTTGCCTGTTTCAGGACGAAACATTACAAGGCTGCGAATGCCCGGAACGCCTTCCGGTACGTTTATGTGTGCCATTATTTTAATTTTAAATTGAATCAATCAGCAAGAACGGAATTAATAAATTCACCTTGCTGTAACTCTGATTTTGAATTGTTTTTTGAAAAATAAGTGTATGCAAATCCTATTAAAAAAATGAAAGAAAAAGTAAATACTGCATTGCCATATCCACCCAAAAAACTTACCAATGCTCCTATAAAAAAAACAACGGTTGCAGTAAATAACCTGCCGATATTAAAACAAAAGCCGGTAGCTGAAGCTTTAACCGCAGTAGGAAATAATGATGGAATGTAAACCGATAAAGCGCCCTGGCTTATGCCAAAGAAAAATGATAATAAACCCATTTCAATAAAGGTGGCTGCAGTAACCGAAGTGTTTAATTTAAACACCATGAACGTCATGATAAAGCTTACAGCAAAACACATGAGCATTGTTTTACGCAACCCGATTGCATTAACAATCCAGCCTGAAACAATACTTCCGATTAAGCCGGAAGTTGCAAGTATCATCATGGTTAAACCACGAAAGCTCGCAGCTTTTGTGGCATTGCTTGTAATACTTTCTATCCATGTTGGCGCCCAGGAAAACACTGCCCATAAACCAATGAGCATAGTACCAAAAATGATGGAACCTTTTAAAAGATTTTCCTTGTATGATGAAGCAAAGAGCTTATTACTGAATAACCTTTTTTCGGCAGACAAACTTCTGTTGTGTTTCCAGTTTAATGATTCTGGTAAAACAAAAATTGCAATAACAGCAGTAGTTAAAGGAATGATGCCCGTAAGAAATGCGTTACGCCATTCAGGTATTAAATTATTCAAAGCACCCGCAACGATGAAGCCAACAGGCATAGCTGCGGAAACAATGCCTAAAGCAACGGCTCTTCTTTTTTCAGACCATAGCTCAGCTATTAAAATATTGGTGGTAACCAATATGCCGCCAACACCAAAGCCTGTTGCAAAACGATAAAAGCCAATCAATAACCATGAAGATGAAAATGCAGTAAGTATTGTAAATAATGCATACAATGCGGTTGAAAAAATTACTGCTTTAGAGCGGCCGATTTTATCACAAATAAATCCCCATGCAAAGCCGCCAAACATGCTCCCAAAAATAAAAATGGAATTTATATAAGCACTTACGTTATTTATTTTTTCACTGGTTACGTTGCCTAATAAATCTTTTACAACAACAGGCAAATAAACTGACATCAGCATAGAAGAAATACCGCTGAACATAATGCTTATGTAACAAATAATAAATGCTATTGTAAGATTTCTTTTTGTTGAAACCGGCTGATATAAAGTTTCTGCAATTGGTATATTGGTTTCGATATTTATTATTGCTTGTGTCATAGTACAACGGTTTTGTTTTTCTTTAAATGATCATAACCTTGTGGCAACCTGTTGTAGCCATGATTTTTTAATCGTTCACCCAGGCCTTGATAAAAATCAGGGTTGGTTGGAGTAACAGTTGCAAGCCCATCAACATAACGATTGTACAAACAAAACAGCGCAGCAATTAAAACGGTATCATGAATTTCAATATCGGTTGCACCTTCAGCTTTTGCATTATCAATCGCTTCTTTTGTAACTGCTTTGCCGCTTTCACGCACCATTGTGGCAATGGTCAACAAAGCTTTCATTTTATCACTAACCCGTGCTGTTGTAATATTTGTTTTTGCCTGCAGTGATGTTTTATTTTCACCCAACAAAACATCAGCAGCCGCAGTGTGTGCGGCAGTGCAAAATTTACATTGATTACCGTTTGAAACAACGGTGGCAATCAGTTCACGTTCACCTTCAGTCAACGTGCTTTCTCCGCGTAATAAAATCTGGGTAAGTTCACGAATGGGTGCAGCAGCAATTTTATCGTATTCAAGCAAACCTGTAATACCAGGCAAATGCTCTTCTAATGGAATATATGGCATTGAATTATTTAAAAAGACGTGAAGAATTTATGCTTGTTTAAGCATATACATTATTGAATACTTAATAAAGTATTCTTGGATAGAAGATATCAGCACCTGAAATCCGGAGGTTGGGATGGTGCTTTTATAAAAACAGATAATATTTCAGAACAAAGAAAATTGTCTTTTGAAGCGGATGGTAATGATTTTGAAGTAAAGTCGAATGATTCAGTTACTATGTTGTAATCACGTCCAACATTTAATTTCTTTATTGGCGATTCTGGATTTTTTTTACTTGTTGGATTGTCGCTGTTATTTTTTTCGAAATCTGCTTTTGCATTATATAAATCTGTCTTTGCAAAATTTGGCAAGCACAATAAATATAGTGTGTCGTGCGCCATTTTACGTTGTACATAGTTATAATGAATACCATTTAACTCAACCTGGCCATCTACCCGCTCAAAGTTCTTCATATCACTTAAATACGGTAAAGACATTGGTAACTTTACTTCAACCAAATCAGTTTTATCATAAATATTTTTATCTAAACGCTGTACCAGTTGAGTGTTTGCATCCTCAATCAAATATTGAAACAGGAATGAATAACCTATAAGATTAAATAAGTAAATTGAAAGAAATAATATGGCTAAGATTTTTTTCAAAAGCAATTGTTCAATGGCTTAAAAGTAAAATAATTTTACCTACAAACGATTATTTTTTATTATTTGTAAGGCCGGTCTAAAATATTTTTTAATAAAAAATTGAAGATTTTTTGCGCTGTATTACTCAATATATTTATCCAAACAATATTTTATACATCAGCATACTTTGAGACATTAACTCATCAAAGTTTTATAGCATATTTTTTGTTGCTTTTATTCTTTTCAAACTTCAATATTATATTCTATTCATGTCTGATAAGAAAGAAACTCATTCTCTTTTATTCGAGAAAAGTTTAACTACGCGCAGGGAATTCATTATCCGAACTTCAGCGTTTACGGCTGCAGTAACTATAACCACTTCTTCACCTGTAAAAAAATTTTTAAACAAATTAAATAAACCGGCAGAAGGCAATTTATTTGTAACGATGCAGGTAAACGGTAAAAGCAAAACATTAGAAATAGATCCACGCACAACATTGCTGGATGCGCTTCGGGAGAACCTGCATTTAACCGGAACAAAAAAAGGTTGCGATCGTGGTCAATGCGGCGCATGTACAGTTTTGGTTGATGGAAGAAGGATCAATTCATGCTTGCATCTTGCTGCTATGTGTGATGGTGCGCAGGTTATCACAATTGAAGGTTTGGGCACAGAAGATAATTTGCATCCGATGCAGCAGGCATTTTTAAAACATGATGCTTTTCAATGCGGTTATTGCACACCGGGACAAATTTGTTCTGCCGTTGGTTTATTAAAAGAAGGTCATGCAAAGTCAGATAATGATATTCGTGAATTAATGAGCGGCAACATTTGTCGCTGTGGCGCTTATCAGAATATTCTGGATGCAATTAAAGAAGTTCAGCAAGCTTAATATCAAACAAAACTTATGTATCCATTTACATACATCAAAGCGAAAACGACAAAAGATGCCATTGCTGCAATTGGTGAAAATGCCAACGCAAAGTTTATCGGCGGCGGAACAAACATTGTTGATTTAATGAAGATGAATATTGAAAAGCCGCAACAGCTTATTGATATCACTGCGCTTGATTTAAAAAAGATTGAAACATTACCAAACGGCAATATCAAAATAGGTGCGCTTGTTCGCAACAGTGATTTGGCATATCATAAAACAATAATGGAAAAATATCCGTTGCTTTCAAAAGCTTTGCTGGCAGGTGCTTCAGCGCAATTGAGGAATATGGCAACAACTGCGGGAAACGTTTTGCAACGTACACGCTGCTATTACTTTTATGATATAGCAATGCCTTGCAATAAACGTGAACCCGGCTCCGGTTGTTCCGCTATCAAAGGTTATAATCGTATGCATGCAATTTTAGGCACAAGTGATAAATGCATCGCAACGCATCCTTCTGATATGTGTGTTGCATTGGCTGCGCTTGATGCAATTATTCATGTTGAAGGAATGAACGGCGAAAGAACAATCAACTTTTTAGACTTTCATTTGTTGCCCGGAGATACACCTGAAAAAGAAAATGTGTTACAACAAGGTGAACTAATAACCGCAATTGAAATTCCTAAATTATCATTCGCACATAATTCAACATACCTTAAAGTAAGAGACAGGAATTCATATGAGTTTGCATTAACATCAGCTGCCGTCGCTTTAGATATTCATAATGGCACCATAAATAATGCACGCATTGCTTTAGGTGGTATTGGTACAAAACCATGGCGTTCAACAGAATCAGAACAATCACTTATTGGTAAAAAAGCAACAACAGAAGATTTTTCTGCAGCTGCAGGTATTGCTTTAAAAGATGCAAAGACTTATAAGTACAATGCATTTAAACCGCAGCTTGCCAGGCAAACAATTATTAGTGCATTACAAACTGTAGGAGGCAACAATGGATAGTATAATTGGTAAACCGGTTGACCGTAAAGATGGCAAGTTAAAGGTAACAGGTAAAGCAACTTATGCCGCAGAATGGAACATTCCAAATCTTGCTTATGGCATTACAATTCAAAGCACCATTACAAAAGGTCATCTTAGTAATATTGATACAAGTGCTGCTGAAAAATTAAAAGGTGTATTGGGTGTAATGACGTATAAAAATGCGCCGCAATTGCACACTCTTTCCGGCGATGACCCGAGCAGCGGCAAGTTTGCTGAAAAAGATTTATTGCCTTTTCAAAGCGAAAGAATTTTTTATAATGGTCAGCATATTGCTGTTGTTATTGCAGAAACTTTTGAGGTTGCGCAACATGCGGCTTCATTAATAAAAATTACTTACAATGAAGAAAAACCGGTGTTTGATATCAACCAGCCTGAAGCAAAAATTTATCAGCCGGGGCAAGGGCTTGGCGGCACACAAGTGCAGGTAAAGCGTGGCGATGCAGAGCAGGCAATGAGTAGTGCTTCCATTCAATTTGAACAAACTTATAATACGCCGGTGTATCATCATAACCCAATGGAACCGCATGCAACAGCTGCTGTTTGGGATGGTGA
>CAZZXW010000203.1:0-6181 GCA_964658095.1 uncultured Parafilimonas sp.
GCCTTCATAAGGTAAAAATGCTTGTTCACTTTTTGTGGTTAATGGCGCTTGTGTTCCTGTTGTGTCTGTTTTTTTACGCCTGATGAATTTTAATGCGTAATTATAAATGTTTGTTCTTGAAGTTTTGTGAAGCGAATCAGTTACCTGCGCAACTGCATTTAAATAAATAACAGTTAAAATAGAAATGATACAAAAATTACGGATGTACTTCACTTGAATGTATGGCAATATTTATATGCGCAATATATTTAAATCAGGTTCTTTAAGTGCTGCAGAAAATAATTACGGCTAATCATTTCTGCTCCTAAAGTTTCCAGGTGTTGTGTATAAACCTGGCAATCTATCAATTCAACACCTTCTTCCTTCAATTGTTTAATATAATTTATAAAAGCGAACTTACTTGCATTTGCTGTTAAGCTAAACATGCTTTCACCAAAAAATATTTTGCCTAAGCGTATGCCGTACAATCCACCAACTAAAATATTATTTTGCCAGGCTTCTGCACTTACAGCATATTTTTTTTTATGTAAGCTGATGTATGCTTTTTCTACATCATCGGTAATCCATGTTCCGCCGGTTTCATTCCTGTAAACGGTTTTGCAATTATGAATTACATTTTCAAAAGCTGAATTAACAGAAAAAATAAATTGATCTTTTTTTAAAACCTGCCGCATGCTTTTGCTGATCTTTAATTTTTCAGGAAACAAAACAAACCGCGGGTTTGGGCACCACCATAAAGGAACATCGTTTTCATACCAGGGAAATATTCCGTTACGATAAGCGAGCAATAAACGTTGTTCACTTAAATCACCCCCAACAGCCAGCAAACCATCGTCTGTAGCTTCGTCCGCAGGTGGAAACCATAACCTTTCATCAAGAACGTAAACCGGCATTTAAAATTTGAAATATCTGTAAATAGAAGTAAGGCTAATCAGCTTTCTACGGTTTCTTCAATAGTTGCGTTTATGCCACGCTCTGTAATGGCTTCACGCATAGGCTTAAGGGTTTCATAATCGCCTTGCTTAACCGCATATTTACCGTGAAAATGTATAATGAATGCACATTGTTCGGCCTGCTCATGTGTGTGCTCACAAACTTTAATTAGTGTTTCAATAACCCATTCAAAAGTATTTTTATCATCGTTCCAAACAATAAGGTTAAAAGAGTTTACTGATGTAATAAGTTCATCTATAAAAACATCGTTCTGTATGGCTTCTTCAAATGCATTCATCTTGCAAAGTTAAAGGTGTAAAAGTTTATAAAACCGCTTTTATCATCCTGTTTTTTCCCTGCAGATCCTTCCTTATTTCTATTGATATAAATTTTTTTTGATGCAAAAGACCGGCAACTTCATTTGCAAAACTTTCATTGATCTCGACATACAATAACCCGCCTTTTTTTAAATGTATTAAAGCGAAGTTGCTTATGCTTTTATAAAACAAAAGCGGATCTTCATCAGGAACAAACAATGCAAGATGCGGCTCATAAATAAACACATTTTGATTCATAATTTCTGCTTCTTTCTTTGTTACATATGGTGGGTTGCTCACAATTATATCAAAATCCGGTAAGTGGTGTGTTTCGGTTGGTTGCGTAATATCCGCTTTAATAAATTCAATGTTTACATTATTTAAAATTGCATTCGCTGATGCAGTTTGTAATGCTGGTTCACTTATATCAAGTGCAGTTACCTTCGTTTTTTCTAATTTCTTTTTTAAAGCGATGGCAATACAACCGCTGCCGGTGCCAATATCAAGAATCGTAACAGGTGATTGTTGAGTGGTTAACTGAAAATCGTTAATAAGCCATTCCACAAGTTCTTCTGTTTCTGGCCTTGGAATGAGAACATACTCATTAACATTGAGGTTTATGCCGGCAAACCACACTTCATTTAAGATATATTGTATAGGCTTATGCTGTTGTAACTGATCAATAAAATTGAAAAGCTGTTTTTCCTGATGTTCGGTTAATAAATTTTGTTTTAAAAGAACCCTGTCGATTTTAGATAAAGCAGTAATTTTTTCGATTACCAAATCAGCAATGTTTGCAGCTTCTTTTTGGTTGTAAATGTGCGAAAGGTTATTCACTGCATAATCATAAGCTTGTTTAATAGTCACGCTGCAAAAATATGTTTGGTTATTTTTGAATATGCAACAATCGCATGAAGATTTTATGTTGAGGTGTTTGCAACTTGCTGAATTGGGCGCAGGACATGTTGCACCTAATCCAATGGTTGGTGCAGTGCTTGTTTATAATGGTAAAATAATAGGAGAAGGTTATCATAAAAAATATGGACAAGCTCACGCAGAAGTAAATTGTTTTCAATCAGTTAAAGAAGCAGACAAACATTTAATAAAAGATGCCGTTTTATATGTTTCTTTAGAGCCTTGCAATCATTTTGGCAATACGCCACCCTGTACTGATTTGATAATTGAAAGTAAAATCTGTAAAGTTGTAATTGGTTGTCAGGATAGTTTTACAAAAGTTGATGGTAAAGGAATAAAAAAACTCAAGGATAACAGTATTGAAGTAATTGTTGGTGTACTTGAAAATGAATGCAAAGAATTGAACAAGCGATTCTTCTTGTTTCATTCCTTGAAGCGGCCCTATGTTATTTTAAAATGGGCGCAAACTGCCAACAATAAAATAGCCTCTGATACAAACAACAGATTGTTAATCAACAATTTTTTATCAAATAAATTAGTTCATAAATGGCGGTTTGAAGAAGCTGGAATTTTAATTGGAACAAATACTGCTCAACTGGACGATCCATTTTTAACAAACAGGTTGTGGAAAAATAAAAATCCTGTGAGATTAATTATAGATAAAAACTTTAAACTAAATCGAAGCTTGAAAATATTTAATTCAAATATTTCAACAATATTATTCACTAATAATAAAAATATTAAAGAATTTCCTATAATTAATATTATGTTAAGTAAAGAAAATTCTGTCTCTCCCAGTTCTTTGCTTAATCAACCGTATGTATACATCATTGAACAAGCCAAAGATATAATCAAAGAAATTTTAAAAGCATGCTACCAGTTAAATATTCAAAGTATATTAGTTGAAGGCGGGGCTAAAACATTACAATCGTTTATTGAGGCAGGATTACTTGATGAAATACGAGTAATCAGAAACACTGAATTATTTGTGGAGAAAGGTTTAAACGCCCCAATTTTTTCGAATTGTATTAAAACAAAAAATTTTCGGTTAATAGACGATGAAATCGAATTTTTTAAAAATTCCAAAATTAAGACGTAAAAAAGCCGCTAAATTTTAGCGGCTTTTAGATAAATGGAATCTATTTATAACTGTTATGCTCGGCATCATATTGTTTATATAACGCATCCAGCTTATCATAATCTTTATTGTTACCATTCACTTTAGTTTGATCTCTTTCCCAATAATATATATTGGCAAGATAATCAACTGTTCGGTTTAAACTTGTTGTTTCAGATTTTGTTCTGTCTTGTTTTGCTTTCAAAATTGTATAAGCTTTTGTAAGCCATTGCGAAGCTGTATCAGCATAACTCATTTCCATCGCTCCAATTTCTTTGCGCTTTGCTTTTAAAGCTGCGCTTTCACCACGGTTTGCATTATACCTGTCATCAAGGTCACCATAAACGCCATAATAAATTACACCAGTATTAAAAGCATATAAGCCATTAGTATTGTTTGCATCGAATGCTTTTGCAAACGCCTGGGCTGCGGTTAATTTTAAATTTAATTTTTGAGCGCTGTCAAGCTTGTCTAATTGCGATTTATCTGTGGTAGCAAACGATTCGCCATACGTAGCATATTTAGTTTCATTCATGTTGCCTGCAGCTACGTCTTTATTATATTGATTAAGCAAAGTTGGTAAATCAGCAGTTGCAGTCATGTTGGTCATTTCAAACTGTGTCCATGCTGCATTATCATTTGGATATAATGTCTTTGCTTCAGCCAGGTATTTTTTAAAATCAGCATCGTCTTTTTTATCAGAATAATACTGAATAAGATACTTGTAAATATCTTCATATTCGGGCGTGGCAACCTTTACATCAGCCAACATTGAATAATATTTAGCGGCCGAATCAGTAAGCTGCGCGTTTTGAGCTGAATAACCTGTATATAAAACCGTTGTTGTATCAATAGTTGAAGTAGTGGAACTTAGTTTATTAGCCAACAAAAATTCACCAATTCTTTCAGCAGTTGAAAATTGCTTAAAGGCTTCCTGCCAGTTTTTATTTTGAAAAGCCACTCTTCCGTTATCAAATGATTTTGAATAAATGCTACCAAGGCCGCCGGCAAAATTTCCTTCTTTCATTTGTTTTAATGAAGGATCAATAGCCTGGTATTTTGAAAAGGCGTCCATTGCCTGGTCTGCAGCATCAGGATATTTTGGACTAAGTGAAGAATCAGCATAAATATCTCCATAAACAGTAAGCTTCCATAAATATGCTGTTGCTTTATCCTTATCTTTTAATTTAGGATTAGCAAGCCATTTATCAACCTGGTCTTTTGCCTGCTCATATTTTTTTTGAGTAACATATAATTGAATAACGGCTTCATCCTGCGCCATTAAATATAAGGTGCAAAAGGCAAGAACAAACGATAGCAATATTTTTTTCATCTGGTAATTTTTAATTAAAAGTAAAGTTTATAATTATTGTTCATCAATTGTATCATTGGTTACATCATCCGGATTTTGTTGTGGCGTTTGATTTTCATCTTCTACTTTTTCAGCCTCATCTACTTTGGAAATAGCTGCAATTTCATCGCCATTGTCTAACCTTATTAATTTAACACCCTGCGTTGCCCTGCCAGATTCTTTTATGTTAGAAAGTGATGTTCTTAAAATAATTCCTGATTTACAGGTTATAAGCAGATCTTCTTTTTCCTGTACATCAAGAATGCCAACAAGCTGTCCTGTTTTTTCTGTAACGTTAATTGTCTTCACTCCTTTGCCACCACGATTGGTAACTCTGTATTCATCAATTTGGGTACGCTTTCCAAAGCCTTTTTCACTAACAACCAATACCGTTTTTTTCGATTCCTTTTCGACACATATCATGCCAATTACTTCATCAGTTGCATCATCCACTTCAATGCCTGAAACACCTATTGCGCCCCGGCCTGTAGGCCTTACTTTAGTTTCAGGAAACCGAATTGCTCTTCCACTTTTCACTGCCATCATTATTTCGCAATTACCATCAGTAAGCATGGCATACAAAAGCTCATCTCCTTCTAAAATTGTTATAGCGTTTACGCCTGTTGTACGTGGACGGCTGAAATCTTCAAGCAATGTTTTTTTAATGACACCACGTTTAGTACAAAGCACAATGTTGTGATGACTTATAAAGTCTTTATCCTCCAGATTTTTTACATTGATTATAGCTTTAATTGTATCACCGGGAACTAACTGTACCATGTTCTGTATCGCTCTGCCTTTGCCTTGCTTTTCACCTTCGGGAACTTCATATACTTTAAGCCAGTAACACCTGCCCTGCTGTGTGAAGAACAACATAGTATCGTGAGTGGATGCAACAAACAAATGCTCAACAAAATCTTCATCACGGGTTTTGCTGCCGATTGCTCCCCGGCCGCCCCTGCGTTGCTGGCGATATTCTGATGCGCTTGTTCTTTTTATATAACCAAGATGTGAAACAGTAATGATAACATCTTCTTTTTCAATCAAATCTTCAATACGCATTTCATCTGCGAGGTATTGAATTTCTGTTTTACGTGCAACACCAAACTTTTCTTTTATTTCAATTAACTCTTTCTTGATGAGTTCATAACGCAGTTGCTCACTTGCTAACAATTCTTCAAGCCCGGCAATCTGTTTTAATAGGCCTTCATATTCTTCTTTGATCTTATCTCTTTCCAAACCTGTTAATCTCTGTAAACGCAATTCAAGAATTGCTTTAGCCTGAATTTCATCCAAACCCCAGCCGGCATTAATTAAATTATCTTTTGCAACATCAGGTGTTGATGAACTGCGTATCAAACTGATTACTTCATCAAGATGATCAAGTGCGATGAGATAACCATTTAATATATGCGCTCTTTCTTGTGCTTTGCGCAGTTCATACTTTGCACGGCGGATAACCACCTCCATCCTGAACTCAATAAACTCGCTTATGAGATCTTTCAGGTTTAGAATTTTTGGCCTGCCTTTACTTAAAGCAACATTGTT
>CAZZXW010000204.1:0-6176 GCA_964658095.1 uncultured Parafilimonas sp.
GTTTGGATGGAATATGTTGTATTTCAAAACAATTTTTCCGGTTCGGATAAATAAAAATACAGGTCAGCCTGAAAAAAATGTAGGCGTAGGAGTTTTTTCAATCATGTCAAAACTTACGGGCTTGCTGGCTACCATATTTGCCATTATGCTTGGTGCACCTTTCTGGTTTGACCTGTTGAACAAAGTTGCAAACATGCGTGGCACCGGCGGTAAGCCTGCAACCAGTTCAGATGTTAATGCGGCTGCGGCAGCATCATCACCGGTATCAGTAACATTAAATACAAATAAAGATGATAGTGCTGCAGATTAATACCTGCATATACATAAGTTAATAACATGAATAAACTATTAAGTATAAAAAAGCAATTCGCTTACATCTTATTGGCATTCCTGGTATACAGTTGTTCACCTGTAATGTTTATTGGTGCATACAATCAAAATGTTGATCAGAGCATACAAACCATATCACAGGATGTATCAACTTTGTTCGTTGAAATTGAAAAAAACATACAGGATAATAAAGACTTTTCTTATCCCGTATTCAGAGATGCATATATTAAGATTGAATCTGAAATTTTAAGTTGTAAAACGGTTGCAGGCGGTTTGCCAAAATACCGCATCATCATTAATCAGATTAATTTATTGGATTCTTCAGTATTAACTTTAGAACAAGATCACAGATCTGGTTTTTTTAATACTGCAAACCCCAACTTAACACTTCAACAAAAAATAAAAGCGGTTGAATTAGATCATAGCGCTATTACCAATTCGTTGCAAAGCATGTTAACGCTGCAGGAAGCTTTAAAAAATGAAACTCCAAAATAATATTCATCATTAAATAATAAACAATGGCAGCCATAGATTTTAATTTGATGCTTTCTCACATGATTGATGCAGCTAAAACAAGCCTTGCAGATAAATGGCCAACGGTTGAAAACCTGGCTACATCATCACTAAAATCAATCGCACAAAACATTATTGATATTGAAGTGATGACTGCAGAAAATACAATCACCAAAGAACAATCAGTTTTAAAAATACAGCTTCAGCAAAATGCATTCAGAACAATGCTGCTTACACAGGAAGGTTTGGGTTTACTGGCTGCTCAGAATGCATTGAATGCAGTTACAGATGTTATAAAAGATACAGTTAATAAAGCAATTGGTTTTGTTTTATTGTAGTTGATGAACATGATGTTTAAATAAGCTACGGCATTATTTACAACAAGAACTTCTGCTTCCATCCTGTTATAAATAACGATTCATACAATAATCATGTCTTTCAATTTTATCATCAAAACAAAAAACTATGTCAATCATTGTAAAGCAATTTGGCTGGCAACCTGACTTACCAGACCAACGGGATTTTACCTATAAAGCGCCGCCTGCTTACACAAGAGCGCTACCTGCTAAAATTGATCTGCGCAATCAATGCCCCGCAGTTTATGATCAGGGTCAACTGGGCAGTTGCACTGCCAATGCTATTGGTGCTGCTATGGAATTTGAAATGATGAAGCAAAGTGCCGCAGATGCATTTATGCCTTCCCGCCTTTTTATTTATTATAATGAACGTGTGATAGAACAAACAGTTGGCACAGATAGCGGTGCCTAAATTCGCGATGGTATAAAATCAGTGAACCAGCAAGGCGTTTGCCCTGAAGAAATGGTTCCTTACAATATTGGAAGGTTTACGCATAAGCCATCTAAAAAAGCTTACACTAATGCGCTTAAACATAAAGCGTTATCCTATCAGCGTGTAGACCGTGATCTCACACAAATGAAAGGCTGTCTTGCCTCCGGTTATCCATTTGTGTTTGGCTTTACGGTGTATGATAGTTTTGAAAGTGAAGCAGTTGCTAAAACAGGTAAGCTTAACCTGCCGGGCAAACAGGAAAAAGTTGTTGGCGGCCACGCAATAATGTGTGTTGGTTATGATGACCGGGCAAGCCGTTTTATAATACGCAACAGTTGGGGCGATAGCTGGGGAATGAATGGTTATTTTACAATGCCATATGCTTATGTTACGAATGATAATTTATCGGATGATTTCTGGACGATACGCATTGTTGAAGACGATGGCCCAACGCCAGCTCCGGTTCATCCAAAAAAGCATAGAAGAAAAAGAAAGAAATAACAGAGATATAATTCCTGCTGCATTTTATGTAAATTGATTTATTCAATTTGCATTCATGAAATGGCTTCTTATTTTATTGCTGTTTATTTATGCTGATGCTACTTTAGCGCAACAGCATCCGGTTATACAGATTAACGATTCGCTTACTGCACACCGTTACGAGTTTTCTGCGCTTGCCAAATGGCGTAATACAATTGTGCTTGTTCCTCAAAACAGGAGGAATGTTATTGATTCAATTTATTTCATTGATACAAGTGAGATCGCTGCATCGTTAAACAATAATGCTTATGTAAAACATACTGCATTTTATATTGATGATCTTACGCATAAAGGTCCACGCAAAGATTCTTTACTTATCAACAAAAAATTACTATTGACAAATTATGACGGCTTCGAAGCAGCTGTTGTAAAAAACGACACGATATTTTTTTCCCTTGAGTCTGATACCAGCTTTTGTTATTTGATTAAAGGCATTATCAATCCAGCCAAAAAAACAATTCATATTCTTGAAGATACGCAGCACATAACCAACACTTATAACATCAACAATGCAGGTTATGAAAGCCTTGCATTACTGCCGCATAAAAATCAACTGCTTGCTTTTTTCGAGTGTAATAAAGACACTATTAATGCAAGGGCATTTATGTTTTCGCCATCATTAAAAACGAAAGCTAAACCGCTGAAATGGGCGCAGCCATTGTATTTCAGGCTTACTGATATATATGCTTTGAATGACAGCGAACTGCTTGGCATTAACCGTTTGTTTACTGCACCAACCTACACACGTGAACGTGACGATTATTTAAAAGATGTGGACACAACAAAAGTAAAACAGCAATTAACCAATGGCGCTTCGCTTGATTATTGCTTTGATCAGCTTGTTAAGATCACCATCCGGAAAAACAAATTATACTGGCAGCCGGCTGCTTTTATTTCTTTAAACATTGTTGATAATTATGAAGGCATCGTTCCCTTTAATAAAGGTGCATTAATGGTGGTTGATGGCGAGCCGGGCAATGTTATATGCAAGCTAGTATATATTCCTTTAAATTAATGATATGGCTTGTAAGTAAAGCAAGCAGTACTTTCATGCAAAAATTGTTTTATGGCACTTTTAATTATCGGCCTGATTGTTATTTTCTCAGCAGGGTTTTTAAGAAACAATGAGGCGCTGCACCGCTTTGTAAATACAGTTCGCATTATTGGTTTTGTAATAATTTTATTGGGTGTGATTACAGCTTGCATTGTGCAGGTTGATGCAGGTGAAATTGGTGTACAAAAACTGTTTGGTAAAATCCAAACCAATGTTTTATCAAGCGGTTTGCATTTTATAAACCCGTTGGTTACGGTTGAACACATGAACATTCAAACACAAAACTATACTATGAGCGGCGTGGTGGATGAAGGCACTAAAACGGGTGATGATGCCATAAAAGTTTTAACGGCAGATGGTTTGGAAGTAACCATTGATCTTTCTGTTTTATACCGTGTAATTCCAAATAATGCTCCGCAATTATTGCAGGATGTTGGGGTTGATTATGAAGATAAGATTGTAAGGCCGGTAACCAGAACCCGCATAAGAGACAATGCTGTTTATTATGATGCTGTTTCTTTATTTTCAACAAAACGTGATGAGTTTCAGCAACGCATTTATAAAAGTATTGAACATGATTTTTCAGTAAGAGGATTGTTGCTTGAAAATTTATTGGTGCGTAACATTACTTTGCCGCAAAGTGTAAAGCAATCTATTGAACAAAAAATAAGCGCAGAACAGGATGCACAAAAGATGCAGTTTGTGTTACAGAAAGAACAGCAGGAAGCACAGCGCAAGAGAATTGAAGCGCAGGGCATTGCCGATTATCAAACCATCATAAGCCAGAGCTTAACAGATAAACAGTTGCAATATGAAAGTATAAAAGCGCAGCTTGAAATTGCAAAATCACCCAACACAAAAATTATTGTAATGGGTAAAGGCAACAATACGCCGCTTATTATGGATACACAAAAATGATAATTAATTTAAGAAATTGGGCTTTATGACTAATCTTACTGTCATGGAACTAGAAAATCTCTTTAAACTAATAATTGAGAAGCTAAAAAAAGATAAAGTAGAATTTATATTGATAAACTTTGATGAATACTGGAACATTGCATCTGACGAATGGGATAATTTTGATAAAACGCCCGAACCTATTGTGGGTTCCATTCTTGAAGATATTCAATATCTTAAACGAACATTGAATAAAAATGAAATCTTTACTTATAGTGATTTTGATAGAGTAGGTACAGTCTTAAAAGCAATTAGTGAAAAAGAAGCTCCAACAAACTCATAATAAGAATCACATAAAATGCTTGATATTTTTATAAAAACTTAGTCATGATTAAAGTTGAATTAGCCCGTGTGCATGGTGATTATGGTTTTGAAGTAACAGATGCTTACGGCCAGTCAATAAAAATTGATAACAGCCCTGACCATGGCGGCGATAATTTTGGTGTGCGCCCCATGCAATTACTATTGATGGCTTTAGCCGGTTGCAGTGGTATGGATGTAATATCCATTTTAAAAAAACAAAAGCAAAATATTACAGATTATAAAACCATTGTCCGCGGTGAAAGAGAAGCCGGCGTTGAACCATCTTTATGGAAATTCATAGAACTTGAATTTATTATTTATGGTGATGTGGAAGAAGGCAAAGCGCAACGTGCTGTTGAGTTATCAATCAATAAATATTGTTCTGTTGCAGCAACGCTTGTAAAAGCCGGCGCTGAAATAAAGTGGAGTGTAAAAATTGAAAAGAATTAATAGTTAATAATGAGCAAGAACAAACTAAACCCAATAACCGAAGCAATACGCATACAAATTCCGCGAACAAATGAACAGGAACATTCAACGCCATTATATTTAACAAGCAGTTTCAGGTTTGATGAAGCTGAAACCATGCGTGCTGCTTTCGCAGATGAAAATGATGAAAATATTTACAGCCGCTTTAGCAACCCAAACGTTGATGAATTTATAAAAAAAATGTGTGTGCTGGAAGGTGTTGAAGCCGGCTTTGCAACTGCAACCGGTATGGCTGCAGTGTTCGCATCCATGTTTGCGTTACTTAAACAAGGTGATCATTTAATATGCTGCAGTTCTGTGTTTGGAAGCACACATACGATGGTCACAAAATTTCTTCCGCGTTATGGTATTGAAACAACTTTTGTTGCGGCCAATAATAAAAATGAATGGGAACAAGCGGTGAGGCTAAACAGTAAAATGGTTTACATAGAAACACCAACCAATCCGCAGTTAGAAATTATAGATTTGGAATGGGCTGGAAATTTTTGCAAACAACATAATTTAATTTTTAATGTTGACAATTGTTTTGCCACTCCTTTATTACAAAAGCCTGTTGAATATGGTGCCGATCTTATTGTGCATTCGGCAACAAAATGGATTGACGGACAAGGCCGTGTTTTAGGCGGCATCGTGGTGGGTAAAGCTGACTTGATAAAAGAGATATTTATGTTCAGCAGAAATACAGGTCCGTCTTTATCACCATTCAACGCATGGATTTTAAGCAAGAGTCTTGAAACATTGGATGTGCGTTTGCAACGGCATTGTGAGAACGCCATGAAAGTTGCACTTGCATTAAAGCAACATAAAAATGTTTCATGGGTTAAATATCCTTTTTTAGAAGATCATCCGCAATATGACATTGCAAAAAAACAAATGAAAGCTGGTGGTGGTATTGTGTGTTTTGAAGTTAAAGGAGGTGTAGAAAAAGGCAGGCAGTTTCTTAATAATTTAGAGATGTTATCTATGACTGCAAACCTTGGCGATACAAGAAGCATTGCATCACATCCTGCAAGTACCACGCATTCAAAATTGTCTGAAGAAGAAAGATTAAGCGTTGGAATAACGCCTGGTTTAATAAGAATTTCTGTTGGGCTTGAATATGCAGATGATATTATTAATGACCTGATGCAAGCATTGGACTAATGCCTGTCATCATTCCACCATATTTAAAACAAGGTGATACGATTGGGATGCTTTGTCC
>CAZZXW010000205.1:0-6174 GCA_964658095.1 uncultured Parafilimonas sp.
GATAGATAATCGTTGCGCCGATGTTTTTAAGCGGTCTTTCACTTCATCCCACAAGGCAACTTCTTTTAAATGCTTTTCAACCTTCTCACTGATGATTTTTTTATTGCGGATGCCCTTTAATTTTAATCCGTAAGCAATGTTATCATAAATGCTCATCGGTAATGGAAAAGGGCGTTGCAGCAACAAACCCATTTTTTGACGTATAGCTGTTATATCTTTTTTTGAGTCAAGAATATCTTCACCATTAATGCGGATACTGCCACTTAATTTAAGATCAGGATATAAATCTGACAGGCGGTTTAAACATTTTAATAAAGTTGTTTTACCGCATCCGGAAGGGCCCAGCAGTACAGTAATTTTATTTTTAGGAAATGTGGTTGAAATATTTTTTAATATGCTGGAACCTTTACTGGTTACAGTAAGGTTATCAATTTGAATAACCGGCGGCGTTTCGGCAGGAAAAGTTGCTGCCTTTACTACCGTTGCATCTTCCATAGTTTTTGTTGTTAATAGCATAATACGATTTTATTAAACAGTAATCATTTTTTTCTTCTTACTAAACGAGCCGATATGCTTACAACCAAAATGATAAGCGTTAAAATAACTGCTGCTGCATAGGCACGGTTTTGCACTTCCTGAATGGGCGAACTTAACTGGAAAAAAATAGCAAGCGGCAATGTGGCTGTTGGTTCACTTAAACTATGCGGCACATAATCAGTATAACCTGCGGTAAACAAAACAGAAGCAGCATCACCAATGCCACGCCCGAAGGCCAGTAAAATGGCGGTTGCAAAGCCTGGCATCGCTTCTCTGAAAAAAATCTTATAAGCTGTTTCTGTTTTAGTTGAGCCTAAGGCATACGATGCTTCCTGCAAACCGATTGGTATTGTTTTAAGCACTTCATCCATAGCACGAATCATGATAGGCGTTATCATTGCTGCAACAGTTCCAATGCCTGCACCTAAAGAATTTTTCAATCCTAAAAACATTAACAGTATAAAGGCAAATGCACCGTAAACAATTGACGGAACGCCCCATAAAACGTCAAGAAAAAAACGAATGCCCATAAGTATGCGCTGGTATCTTATTAAATAAACATTCATAAACAATGCTACAGGCAAACTGATAAAAAAAGATAAAAAAGTAGCCGATACTGCAAGATAAAAGGAGCCTGCAATTGCATTTAATATGCCTCCTTCTTTTCCCATATAAAATCCTCCTTTTGGCACTTGGCTTATCATTTGCCAGCTTAATGCCGGAACACCTCTTTTTGCTATCGTCCATACAATATGTAAAAGAACAAATACAATTATTGCTGTAAACAAAAATGATAAACCATGAAAAAATTTCTCTTCATATTTCCTTCGTAACGTCATACCAATTCGGATTTATAAATAATGTAACGGAAGATGATGTTTATGATAATAATAATTACAAATAGCAGTAAAGCACCAAACATTAACGCAGAATCATATGATGGAATGCTCATCATCTCGCCATAATTATTTGCAATTAAACCGGGCAATGTATATGCTGAATCAAAGATGGAATGCGGTACCTGTACCACATTGCCAATTACCATTAATACGGCAATTGTTTCACCCAGTGCTTTTGAAAAACCAAGACCAAAAGCCGATAAAATTCCAGGTGAGCCTTTGCGCAAATAGATATGTTTTATCGTTTCCCATTTGGTTGCGCCAAGTGATAAAGAAGCCTCACTTAATTCAATAGGTATTTGCCTGAATACTTCAAGCAGCATATTTAAAATATATGGAATGCTCATTACGGATAATACTATCGCACCAGATAATAAACTGTAACCAAGAGAATCAGCATGAAACAACGGAGCAATCTTATCACCCACTAATGGAACAATTATTAATAAACCCCATAAACCATATAAAACAGATGGAATGCCTGCAAGAATATCAATTACAGGGCGCATAAATTTTAATACCGGTTTAGGTGCATATTGTGTAAGATATATGCTTGATAAAAGGCACAACGGCATTGATATTACCAACGCGGTTATTGTTACCATTACTGAACTTACAATAAATGGCCAAAATCCAAATTGCCCGTCTGATGGATACCAATCTTCTGAAAAAATTAAAGTACTTAATTTATGCGTGCTTAAAAGACCGCTTGATTTAATAACTAAACCTGTACCAATGGCAAGCGGCAATAACAGGCAGACTATTAAACACAGTAACATCCATTTAGATGAAACACCATCAATTAATTTTCTTGAAAGCACCATGCTGTTAACTGATTGTTTTCAGTTTAATGAACCAGGCTTCACAGAATACTGCAAAGCCCGGCTATAAAACTGTCTAATTACAAAACCTAAAAAACCAAACACTATTATTTACCAAGTTTTTTAACCTGGTCTGCTAAAACGCCTTTAGGTAAGGGCACATAACCTGCAACGTTTACAAAATTTTGACCGCTTGTTAAAACCCATTTAAAAAAATCAAGCACTTCTTTTTTTTGCGGTTTGCCTTTCGTAAGAAAATATAAATTTCTTGCGGGTGGTGAGGGAAAGTTACCATCGTTTACCGCTTTAAGAAATATGCGCAGGTTACCATAAAAATTTTCATTCGCATCAATCTGACCATTACCATTTACATCAATAGGAACTACTTCTATACTGGGAAGCTTTTTACCAGATTTTGGATCAAAAACAAAAAGCGTGTTATCATAACCAATTCCATTAATATCTTTCCTTACTGCATCTGCAACTGCAGGATCACCCGAAACACCAACGCCTTTTAAATTTTCCTGCTTCTTGCCAAAAAATGCAGCCCAAGAATCTGCTGCACCGGCAGCATCCGCTCTTGTATAAACATTAATTCTTTTAGAACCCTTTGTGCCTAATAACTGATCCCATGTAGCAATACTATGATCAACAAAAATCGAAGCAAATTCTGCTTTCTTTACACCACGTATCTGCAATTGCTTTAAATAAGGATTCCTTGAATTGATGGTTGGCAACACTGCATCTTTACAAAGCGCAACAGACCATACACCTTTTGCCTTTTCTGCATCGGTTAGTTCTCGCGAAAACATGCCTACATCAACAGCACCTGCAAGGCAATCGGTTAAACCTTTTCCCGCACCGCCGGCTTGTATATCAAATCTTATATCAGGATGAGTTTTATTATATTCAGCAGCCCATGTTTGCACTAACGGATACAATGCAAATGCGCCTGAAAAAGAAATAGAAATAACCTTTGGCGATGAACTTTTTAATATAGGTGTGTGAGCAGGAATGCCATTAAAATTTATTAATAAAGTAAGTATGGCAACTGCTATAACAGAAAATCTTTTTTTCATTTGATTATTTTTAACTGATGAGTTTAACTAAAAAGTGATTTTTCCAAGCGTTGGCGTAAGGCGTAAACTTACATAACCGAATAAAGGTGTTATTTTATCATCACCCGATTTCTTTATGATGCTCGCAGAATGCGTAAGTGCTGCCCAACAGAAGCCAACTTCAAGGTCTGTAATTTTACTTGGCTTGTAGTTGAAACGCCAATCGTTTTCGTAACCAAGATATTTTTTTATAGGTGTTCCTTTATACACAAATTGTGATTGTGAAAAGAATAAATGATTCTCCAGGCGCAAAGAAATTTTATCTGTCAGGTATTGAAAATGTAAGTAAGGATTTATCATGCCTGCATTATTAAAATCGGCTGGCACGTCAAATATGTCAAGGTTGCCCATAAAGCTGTGCGCTACGCCATATAACGGAACAAAACTTTTATCTGCTGACGGATGAGTTGAACTATCTGAGCCGCTCATGTATTCCATGCCTAAACGAATATTAAATGGACCGGTTGTATATTTAATTTCGGGTTGTAGATAATACGCACTTAATTTTTTTCCGGAAGAATCTTTACCCGTTTGATCATACCCGCTGAAAGTTAAGTACCAATGATAACTTGCAAATTCAATACGGCCTCCAAGTGTAAATCTCTGATATGTTGTAGCGTATTTTGCAGCGTTAGAACTTTGGTAGCCATCCATTGTATTAATGGTGGTTAATGTAAACTTATCGCTTAACTTCCAGTTAAGATAATCCACCAACAAGTCTTTGTAATTAGGAACTAAAGGCTGGTATTTTGTTGTAAAAAGATTTTCACCGGATTGTTGAAATGAAAATACCAGTTCATTGGTAAAATCAATCCTGTTATTATAAATAAACCTGATTGCATCATGAGAGTTGCCTGGTAATCTCCAGTTATTTTCAGCAAACAAGCGCTGGTTGTCGTACATAATTCTTTGACGGCCTATTCTTATTGAAAACTTATCACCAAAATGCGGTTCAGCATAAGCCTCAAAAAAGTACAATGGAAAGGCTGAAGTTTGAGTAACTGTTGTACTTGTTCCTGTTTGCCCTTCACGCGGATCTTGCTGGCCCCAAACTCTTGCATCCTGCAACGATAAAAACACATCCAGGTTTTTACTTTTATAATCTACATTAAAGCGGGTACGCTGATTTATTTCAAACGCCGCAGCAGTATCAGGAGTTGGTATCGATTTATAACCATGTCTTGCTTCGAAACGTGTTCGCATGTCAAGCGCGAATGTTAGAGTATTTTTTTGGTCCGGTTTTTTAACAACAGTATCAACCGCAGGTTTTATTACAGTATCTAATGGTGAAGGGACGGTAGTGGTTTGAGCATGCAATATTGTTGCTGCAGTTAAGCTTACATAAAACAGCAATGATCTCATTATAATTTTAGTTTTCATAACAGTCAATTAAAGCAAATATATAATTCCTATCTATTTAGTAGGAATTATATATAAAAAAATTATTTTTTCTTCTTTGCTTTTTTTGGCAAACTGTTCAACTGCAGGTTTTCACTTCGTTTAATGATCTCTGCAAGCGTTGCATTTTTTAGCATCTTAACTGTTTCTGCACGCACTTCAGAAAATACTGCCCGTATGCCGCATGTGCCTTCATCAATGCATTCATCACAGCGCTTGTAATATTTATATGCAACACAAGGCAACAACGCAATCGGCCCGTCAAACAAACGCATAACATCAGCAATATTTATCTCATCGGCTTTTTTTTGTAACAAATAACCGCCGCTCTTGCCTTTTAAACTGCTGAGCATACCTGCATTTTTTAATTGCAGCAAAATGGCTTCAAGAAATTTTCTTGGTATATTTTCTTTTTCAGCAATGCAGCTGATCTGTATTGGCTTGCCGTCTTTGCTTTCACGCGCCAGGTAAACCAATGCATTTACTGCGTATTTTGTTTTTCTTGATAACATAATTCAATGCAATTATAACTAACTTAAAAACTAAAACAAAGAAGTAACTAATGCAAAGTGATCTTGCACATAATCATCACTTAGAATGAAGAAGGTAAAATTTTCTTTTTAGTTGAATTGTAATTAAACACAAAGCCAAGTGAAGGTGATTTTGAGTTGATGTTATAATCAGGCTGAATATGCATGCTTAAATCTCTGCTTACATCAAAATCTTTTAAATGCGCAAACACAGTGGCATCGGCTATATTTAATGCCCATGCCAATAAAAAAAACAGAACAGAATAATCCCTGTCTTTACGAAATGCATTACGGTAATATTGCAGCGATTGAGAAGATAATCCCTTAAGCTTTGGATTGATTGAGAGTGTATCACCCCTGTTCACCAAGATATTAAACGCTGTTTGCGTGCGGTGATACCAGTTATTATTGTAAACAAAAGTTGCTGCAGGTATTGAAAGTGCTCCATAAACGATTGGTATTTTCCAATACTCGCGGTTATACGCCTGTCCCCAGCCCGGAATTATTGCAGAACGCAGCGTTGCTTTGCGCGGATCATGCGCTGCTTTTGAAACAGAATCTTTTTTTGCAAGCTGAACGGAAGCTTTGTCTTTACCCGGTTTCAATGTATCGAGTAAAACTTCTTTACCATTATTTACTTTGGTTGATGATGAATCTTTTTGCGCAACAGCATTAAAAGCGAATGCTGTAAAAAACAATATGTAAAAAAATAATCGATGCATATTAATCTGTGCGCACATTCATCAGTTCAAGAATTTTATTTAATTCATCCTGCGAATAATATTCAATAGTAATACTGCCATTCCCTTTTGATGAATTTTTTATTAAAACCTTGGTTGAAAAATGAGATGCTAAATTATCTTCTATGCGT
>CAZZXW010000206.1:0-6172 GCA_964658095.1 uncultured Parafilimonas sp.
CGGTACAAAATTATTACTGGATAATATTATCACTAATGAGATAAACGTGCCTAAAAATAATATGCCTGCAGATGCTCTTATTTCCCGCTCATTAAGCACAGGAATGTTATAACCTTCTACATGTTCACCGAATTGTATAATTTCTTTCATGGTAAGTTGGTGTTTGTTTATTGCTGACACAAGTTTATTTATTAATGAAACCGTACAAGAGGAGTGTCAACAAACAACGGATTCATGTCAATAGATTACAGCTTCGTGTAAACTGCAACTCTTGATAATTAAATATTTTTGCAATACCACAACATGAGAAAGCTGTTTGATATAAAGCAATTCAGATTATACCTGTGGGTTGGGCTTGCTTTTTTATTATTGGGTTTAATAACCAATTATGCTGAATACCAGAATGCTTTCTGGCAACGCTTATTTAATAATATATGGTCTGTTAGTTATGTCACTTTTATTAATTATCTATTCTTCGAACGGGCATTAAAAAGCTTAAGCTGGAAAAAATTCTTTGCATCCCTGTTGCGCATAATAGCGTTTTTCTTTGTATATTCTTTAGGTGCTTATATATGGAAATGCTTAGGTATCAGCCTGCACATCTATACTGTGCTCGACACTGTCCCTACCACACAAGATGCTATTTCCAACAGGATGGAATACAGTATGGAATCAGTTTTATTTTTTGGAATTATAAGACACATATATAATTACATCAAACTAAAACAAACATCTCAGCAACTGCGCATAGAAAAGCAGCAGGCAGAATTGAATTATCTAAAGTCTCAAACTAACCCGCATTTTTTATTCAATACATTAAACAATATCTATTCGCTGGCAAGAGATAAAAGCGACCTGGCGCCTGAATCTATTTTGCGACTGTCTAAAATGCTGCGTTATATGTTGTATGAAACCGGCGGTAACTTTATTGCCGTTGAACAGGAATTAAAAATAATCAGCGATTACATTGCACTTGAACAACTGCGTTATGATGAAAGCCTGCGTGTAAATTTTAATTATGACATTGAAGATATGAAGCAGGCATTGCCACCACTGCTGCTGATACCACTAGTGGAAAATGCTTTTAAACATGGCGTTTCAGAAACACGAAGCCAGCCGTTTGTTGATATACATCTTTCTATAAAACAACGGCAATTATCATTTATGATTAAAAATTCGACGGGGACAGTTTTTACTGAGCAACCTGTAAAAGAAAACATAGGATTGTCTAATTTAAGAAGACAGCTTGAACTGTTGTATACTGATTATAGCCTGTTAGTGCAACAGCAAGCAACGATGTTTGTTTCCACTTTAAAAATAAACCTGGCAAGCCATGTTTAAAATAAAATGCATTATTATAGAAGATGAACCGCTGGCAGTAAAAGTATTAACCGATTATATTGCACAAATTTCATTTCTTGAACTGCAAGGAACATTTAAAGATGCTATTCTTGCAACCGAGTGGCTGCGCAACAATATTACAGAACTCATCTTTTTAGACATACATCTTCCCAAATTAAAAGGCATGGCTTTTTTAAAAACACTTACGCATCCGCCGGCAGTAATTGTCACGACAGCTTATCATCAATATGCGGTGGAAGGCTTTAATTTGAACGTTACGGATTATTTGCTAAAACCATTTGAGTTTGAGCGTTTTTTAATTGCGGTAAATAAAGTAAAAACAGCAACGCCTCATCAACAGCAATTACATGAAGCCCAAACAATAAAAGACTTTATATTTCTTACGGTTCAGAAAAAGAAGCTTAAAATACTGTTCTCAGAAATTGTGTATGTTGAAAGCCAGCGGGAATACATTAAGATTGTTACCACAACAAAAGAGTATTTTTCAAAAATGAGCACGCATGAAATGGAAAACCTTTTACCCGCAAATCTGTTTAAACGCATTCACCGTTCCTTTATCATTTCGGTAAACAAAATAGAATCATATACCGCTGATGCCGTTGAAGTAAATGGGATATCGATACCTGTTGGCAGAGGTTATAAAGATGTGCTGGAGAATTTGTAATTTGAAAGGTGTTTCAATTGTATAAACCTATTTTTTGAAAAATAAGCAAAGCTGAATAAACACAAAAAATGCAGTTTAGTTTGTACGGAATATATACTCCTGCATTACAACAAGCGGCTCACTTCTTACAAACTTCATCTGTCACATTGCCCTTGTATGTTTAATTATACAGGTGAAAAGAATAATATAAATACAAGCTGCCTCGACCTTTTTTGAACTCACATCACATTCACTCTTCTAAAAATATTTAAAAATTTTTTGTTCGCATAATTAATAATTAGACATTTGTATAAATAGTTAATTATTTAAATGAATGCAATCTTCAAAGCTTTGAATGACGTCACCCGACGTGAGATATTGGAACTGCTACAGAAGAAGGATTTAACTGCGGGGGAGATAGCGGCAAAATTTAAAATCTCTTTTCCAAGCATTTCACACCATCTCGATTTGTTAAAACAAGCGCAATTGGTAACTACGAGAAAGGAAGGACAATACGTTTATTATTCATTGAACACTACTGTGATGGATGACATTCTTAAATGGATTATGCAATTTAAAACCAAAAAAAACAAATAATATGGCTACTGTTTTACGCAAGGTAATTTGGTTCATAATGCTTATACCTGCTATATATCTTGCTATAGTATGGAAACATGTTTCTCAAACTGTTCCTCTGCATTTTGATTTTAAAGGAAACGTCGACAGGTATGGAAGTAAACAACACTTGTTAATGGTTACAATAATTATTACAGTTCTTAATATCCTTATATATACACTACTAATAAACGTCTATAAAATAGATCCTCGAAAAACAGCATTGCAGAATAAAGACCGTTTGAAGAAAATTGCCTTCGATATAGCTTTGTATATATCTGCCGTCGGCGTTATGTTAGTTTACGTAACTGCAAATAATAGTCCCGGCGCAACAGCCAAAATTGTTTTAATTGGAATGGGTATATTGGTGGCCTTACTAGGCAACAATATATATAATATAAAACCAAATTATTTTGCAGGCGTTCGGTTACCGTGGACGTTGGAAAGTGAAGATAACTGGAGGAAAACACATCATTTAACCGGCAGGCTTTGGTTTTTTGGCGGTCTACTCTTTGCCCTTACTGCATTTTTTTTAACTGACGCTATTGCTTATTTAGGCGCAGCAACACTTGTAATACTTGTGATTGTTCCTGTTCTTTATTCCTACAATTTATATAAAAAATCTAAACACATAAAACCGTGAAAAAAACAATTGCACTGGTTATATTTCTTTTTGCATATAGCTTACTGAATGGACAAACTGATGTATCTGGCATATGGTATGGTGTATTAAACGCTGCCGGTAGTTTGCACATTGTATTGCATATAAACAAACTGCAAAGCGGTTTGTATACTGCAACGCTTGACAGTCCGGACCAACATGCATCAGGTATAATGTGTGATAAAGTTGACGTAAGGTCAATCGCCCCAAACAATACAACAATCAACTTTGCCATTGATAAAATAAAAATAAGCTATACAGGCAAATTAATTAATGATTCAACAATTAGCGGCATGTTCACACAGGTCATAAATATTCCGCTTGATTTACATCGAACCAGTAATACTTATACTGCAAAAGTTATTGAACACCCACAAACACCCAAGCCGCCGTTTCCATACAAAGTGGAAAATGTAATGTATACAAACGATTCGTTGCAATACGGCGCAACTATTACGATCCCGCAAGGCAATGGACCTTTCCCTGCAGTTTTGCTGATCACGGGTTCGGGCCAGCAAGATAGAGATGAAACTATATTTAATCAAAAGCCTTTTGCAGTTATTGCCGATGCATTAACACGTGACGGTTTTGTAGTGCTTCGCGTTGACGACAGAGGCATTGGAAGCAGCACCGGAAATTTCTCTACTTCAACCACGGCAGATTTCGTAAACGATGTAAATGCATCATTTAATTATCTTAAAACAAGACCTGAAGTAAATAAACAGATGGGTTTGCTTGGGCATAGCGAAGGTGCTATGATAGCTCCAATTGTTGCCTCGCGAAGAGATGATGTAAATTTTATTGTGTTACTTGCTGCACCGGGCGTGAAAATAATTGATTTGATGGCTGAACAAAATGCAGCAGTATTCAAATCAATAGGAGTCAGTACCGCGATTGCGGATAGTTTTAAAATTATTTACAAAAAGGTTGTTCTAGCAATAACAAACACGACAGATACGGCAACTGCGAAACAAAACGCTTTGCAAATAATAAATAACTGGCACCCAAAAATTGATTCAGCTGATTTACATGCTTTGGGTTTTATAAATCAAGGTTCCAAAGATTTATATGTTCAGTCATTAATGAAAGCTTTTGCAAAACCATGGTTTAAATACTTTATACAACTTAATCCGCAGCTATATCTTACAAAACTTAAAAAAGTAAAAGTGCTTGCATTAAACGGCAGCCGCGATATTCAGGTTCCACCTCAACAAAATCTGCCTGCCGTTGAAGCTGCACTTAAACAAGGTAAAACAAAAGCATATGAAGTCAAGGAAATGCCTGGCCTTAATCATTTATTTCAGACATGCACGAAATGCACGGTGCAGGAATATGGTGAATTGCCTGAAACCTTTGCTCCTATTGCATTACACACAATTACTGACTGGTTAAATAAAAATGTAAAATAGTACAGCAGCGAATTTCAATAAAATGCTTTCAACCTAAAAGTAATAGCTTTATAAAGATTTGGATTTCAAGAATTGAAAGAAATATGCGCAGTTTAAGGCAGTTCGCGACTAACTATCTGATCCTATAAAAGGATTTTGATGAAAGTATGCTACAATACATAAGTTTAAAGGATAGCCATCATCATTCAAATCGCCTGAATCAGGGTCCGTTTTCAAGTTTTGTGCGTTTTGTCAATTTTATTCACCATTCCCGTTGTGATTGCGGACATCTTTACTTAGCTTAATTGCAAGGTACTGATTTTGAATAAATTATAACAAATCAATTCTTTTGACATCATTACCTTTACTAAGAATAACAACATTTAATTCGACTAAAAATTCGACTAATTATGTTGTTACCACTCAAACCAATTTGTCCATCTAACAAAGTACGTAAAGATGGAACAAGCCTCATCTTTCTTCAGTATTGCAAAAGCGAAGCAGACAAAACTTTATTGAATACTGAACTTTCTATTCCTCCTAAGTACTGGCACAAAAAGCTTCAGCGTGTAACCGACGATTTACCAGTCCAATTTGGTGATTACAAACAAATCAATGCAGAACTGAACAGGATGTTTAGAATCGCAGAAGATATCGTTACGAATGCAATCCAAAATGATATTGCCGACACTGTTCAATTTTTAAAGCAAACCTTTAAGCCTGACTTTGATGTTGACAATCTAAAAACAAATAAGATTAAACATGTAGTTAGGCAAAAAGCAAACCTTGATTTTTTCTTCCAGTTTGATGACTATATACAATCAAAACAGGGAACAGTAACAAAAGGAACAATGGATGTATTTAAGAATTTAAGATTGATATTAAAAACCTTTGAAACTTATCGCAAAGAACCCATAAAGTTTAATTCGATTGATATCAATTTCTACGAAGAGTTTGTTCATTACACAGAAGTAATTAAGGGTTTTAAACTAAATACCATTGGGAAAAACATTAAGCAACTAATTGTTTTTTTAAAAAATAGAAAGAACAAAAAAATTATTCCCGAACCTGATTTAACTGGCTTTAAAATCATGGAAGAGGAAGCGGATGCAGTGTACTTGAATAATTATGAGATAAACAAAATCATATCGCTTGATTTAACGGCTTTGCCCTGTTTAAACATCTATAGAAACTTACTTGTATTTGGTTGCTTAACAGGTTTACGTTTCTCGGATTTTTCAAAGATTTGTGCAGAGGATATAAGAGATAGAATGCTCTATAAAAAACAAGAAAAAACAAAGCATTGGGTAGTTGTTCCTTTACGTGATGAAGCATACCATATCTTCGTTAACCGCTTTAAGAGAAACATACCAGAGGTTTCTAATCCTAATTTTAATCAGTATATAAAAGAGATCGGTAAGATGGCCGAGCTAACTCAACCCATCAAGCATTCATACATTAAAGGAAGTAAAGAGATCATTGAAATAAAACCAAAGTATGAAT
>CAZZXW010000207.1:0-1756 GCA_964658095.1 uncultured Parafilimonas sp.
ATGATTGCCTTAAATTATTATGCTACATAGATTTCTTATTGCCTGTGTAATTATATTAGTTGCCTTTAATGTAACGGCGCAGAAACTTACAACTACGCAGGTTCAGCAACTGGTAAACAGTAAGCTTTATACATTTGAAGCGCAAACAATTAACACGCAAACAGGTGGCGCTAGGCATTTGAATACAGAATATTTTTTAAAGATTTCAGGCGATACACTTATATCTTCTCTGCCTTATTTTGGCAGAGCTTACAGCGCTCCAATTAATGCTGAAGATGCCGGTTATGATTTTACCACAACCCAATTTGATTATGCGGTTTCAACCCGTAAAAAAGACCGTTACCTTGTTTCAATTAAAACAAAAAACAGAATTGCCAATACAGATTTTGAGCTTGCAATATATTACAATGGCAATGCTTATTTAAACGTAATCAATACTGATAGGCAACCCATATCTTTTACAGGTTACATTAAATAACTTAATAAATTTATTGCTGTGGAGGCGGCGGTTGAGAATTACCACCATTATCTGGCGGAGGTGGTGGAACATTACTATTTCTATCAGCTGGTGACTGGCCTCCATTTCTATTGCGATTAAAAAAGCCAGGCGTTTGGCGCCGCGGAGATTTAAAATTGCGCAGGTTATAAGTAAACGTTAGCAATGCATAACGTGTTAACACTTTTGTTTGCACATCCTGTATATAATTTTCATTTACATTTCTTGCGATACTTACATTTTGATTAAGAATATCAAACACACTAAACCTTAATTCGCCGCGCTTGTTTTTAAGAAATTGTTTTGCGATGGCCGCATTTAATAAAGGCACCGATGTATTATAACCAGCCGCACGGCCTGCATAACCTGTATAATCAAAATCGCTCTCCAGTATCCAGCCAGATTTTGTGTAATAGGTTGCCTCAACACTTAAAGCCTGTGAAAAATAATTTTCGTTCTCGCTTGACTCTATGGAGTATTTGGCAATGTTGTAAGTTGGTGTGGCAGAAAAATTCATATCGAAATTCTGCTTTAAGTTAGTCGTAAACTTAATTGTTTCACCGATTGTATAATTCTGCGTGGTGTTAATTACATTGTTAACCAGTGTTACGCTTTTAGCATCTGTAAAATTAGTAGTAAAGTTTAAGTTTGATTTTGGCTTCTTTAACTGGAACCCGTAATTAAAAAACGCAGAAATGTTATAAGTTCCATTCAGGTTTGTATATCGGATTGTGTCAATACCATTCTTGTAGATAAGGTTACTAATAATATTGTTTTGAATAAAACTTGCATTTACAGATGCAAACATGTTCCTGAAATGCACATTGTCAAACGAATTATACAATAGCCTGAAAGAGTTGGTGAAGGATTGCTTCAGATCAGGATTACCGATAGTAACATTCGTTGGATCACTGTTATCAATAACCGGCTGCAGCTGCGTTACACTCGGCTGGTTTGTTCTGCCTGAATAATTAAAACGCAGGCTGGATGTTCTGCTGAACCTGTAATTGAAATTTGCTGTTGGATACATGTTGGTGTAATGCTGCGTAATTGATACATTTTTTGAACTGTTTATGCTGGTAAGATCACCAAACTGAACGCCATTACCAAAGCTCAAATTCATGTTGCCATTGGCACTTTGTATTCTATAGTTTAATGTAAACCTGTTTGAGGAATATGTGTTTTCATAATTGTTGGTAAGCAAAGAATCAAGTACAGAAAACTTGTTGGTAGTGCTATCAAAATCATAAGTGGTTTTGT
>CAZZXW010000207.1:1766-6139 GCA_964658095.1 uncultured Parafilimonas sp.
TTTGTTGGCTGTATTTTTATTGTAAGCATAATTATAATCTAACTCAAGCTGCGTATGTTTACCAACAGGTTCGGTATAAGCTGCCGTTGTAGTTATTCCGCTGCCCTTTGTATTGGAAACATAATGTTGATTAATAGCATGCGCTGAATCAACGCCATTATTAAAAAAATCGGTAACTGAATAATTATCACCATTGCCATTATTACTATTACCGCTACCATTCACATCTAAAGAAAAAGTTCTGCCGCGTTTACCAAACTTGTGCCTGTATAAGGCATCAATGCTGCCGTTATAACCTTTGTTATAACTATCAGCAGTTGCCGTATCGCCGAGTAGTCTGGTAAGTTTATCCTGTGTAGTTTTCGTTAATATAGCATTAGAAGAATTGGTTGTTTCCTGGTAAGAAACGTTTGGCCTTATAATAAATGAATTATTTGAATCGATCTGCGTTTCAATATTCAAATTTAATCGCTGGTTAACTACTCTTTTGCGTGATAATTGATCTTCGTTTTCAAAGTTTGACGAATCACCAGGAAGAAAATCTTGTTGAGATACTTTCTGGTCTTTTGATGTAAGCAGGTTGTTATAAAAATAACTTCCATAAACACTTGTATTCTTACTCCATTGATCCCTGTAATTTAATCCAGCTGCAGCCGTTGTAACAATACCATTGTTGTTGGTATTGGCATTTAAACTTTGTAACAAACCACCGGCACCGCCGCTGCCACCAAAATTGCCGCCACTGCCTCCGCCGGTTGCTCCTCTTCCGCCACCGCCAAAACCACCGCCTCTTGCACCACCGCCGGATGAACCAAAAATATCCTGTACACTAAAATTTTGCTTGTTGGTATTGTTTGCCTGGCCGATAAAACTTATCTGCCGGTTACCGCTAAACATGTTATAATTTGCAGCTACATCATACAAATTTTTATCACCGGCACCGGCAACAAATTTTCCAAAAGAACCGCTGTTCTTTTTTGTAATGATGTTTACTGTTTTAACACGGTTGCCATCATCAAAACCGGTAAATGCACTTTGATCGCTTTGATCATCGAACACCTGTATTTTATCTATCACATCACTTGGTAAATTTTGTGTAGCGGTTTTAAGATCATCACCAAAAAAACGTTTACCATTAACCAATACACGCTGCACGGTTTCGCCCTGCGCTTTAATATTTCCTTGTTTATCTACATCAATACCGGGCAATTTTTTTAAAAGGTCTTCAGCCGTTGCATTTGGCTTTGTATTAAACATGCCGGCCGCATATTCAACAGTATCTTTTTTTAAAATGATCGGCGACGTTTGCACAACAACATCTTCCAGTTTATGAAACTGCGGCTGCATATAGATAATGCCTGCGTTTAATGCGCCACTATCAATATTAAAATTTGTATAACGGTTTTCATAACTGCTGTAGCTTATTTTGAGAATATAGCTACCTGCGGGAATATTATTAATAAGAAAGCTGCCATCATCATTTGAAGTTGCCTGTGTTACTACTGAAGAATCTTTTTTAATAACGCTGATGGTTGCCTGCTTTAAAACCTGGTGTGCTGATGTATCTCTTAACACGCCTCTGATTGAACCTGTTTTAGTTTGCGCATAACTATGGATGGCTGAAAAAAACAAGATGCCTGCTAAAAATAAATTTCGTAACATGATGGTGTTTGCTGCAGGTTTATGATTACAAACATTACACTTATGTTTAAAGCAATAAAAAAAATGCGACTAAATCCAAAAATTCTGCGGACAATCCTGGTAATTAAATAATTTATTATTCCAGCTTTGCGATTCTTCCATCTTTGCCAGCCAGGAAAACAGCGTTACCTTTCTTAGCTCTTGCACAAGTATTGTAGCTTTCATCAGAGATCAGTTTCCAAGTTAATCCACCATCTTTTGAAATATCAACCCCTGATGTACCACATGTTATTAAAAAATCCTTTGTAATAAAAGCAACGCAACTTCGGTAGCCATGCGGCGGCGTTTGAGCCTTTGAGAATTTTATTTTCTTTCCATCATATTGAAATAAAATGCAATTTTTTTCTGACGAAGAATCATGCAAAAAATCTCCGCCAACAATAACGCCTCTCTGGTTTGAGTTAATTGCAATTGAATTTGCACCTGTTGTTTCTTTACCTTGAATGATGTTGATATCATACAAAGAATCATTGAAAAATAACCTTGACTTTGTACCGCCTGTTACAAAAAATAAGCTCAATAAATTATTTTTTTTATCCCATGCAGTTGTAATGTTTGTACCACTTGCTGCGAAACATGCTTCACCATTTTCAACTTTTAAATTATTAGCTGAATCAATCTTCCAATTTTCACTTTGTAAATTTGATGATGCTAAAAACATTTTACCGTTGATCGGATCACCTATAACAAAACCTTTATCCATTGCATCTAAAAACATTCCTTTTGTATCATCATGAAAAACTTCTTTCCATGATTTGCCTCCATCTTTTGTTTTCAAAATAATTCCCGGTGAATCAACTGCCATAATCAATGCAGTGTTTGCATCAAACGCTTCTACATCACGAAAATCTTTTTTCTCATAACCTTTTACTGTAAGCCAATCAAAATGTTTTCCGCCATCAATACTTTTTGTAACATGGCCATTACTGCCGCTTGCCCAAATGATATTGTCGTTTACAACACTTAATCCACGCAAAGAAATTTTAGATTGATTGGTTAAGATTTTTATCTGCTGCGCATGACCAAGAGATTGACATAAGATGTAAAAAATAAAAAGTATAACGCGTTTCATCTTTATAAATTCTTTACAATATTAATTATAAACAAAGCGTGCAATAAAAAGTAAAATTTCAAATTTCAAAAAAGATACTTTGCATGTTAAACGATTTATTCTTTTGACTTTTGCATTTTAATATTGAATTGAATTATGGCTGAAATAAATTTTGATTATACAGAAGAAAGTATCCGCAGTCTTGACTGGCGTGAACATATTCGTTTACGGCCGGGTATGTACATTGGAAAACTGGGTGATGGCTCTTCGCCGGATGATGGCATTTATGTGTTGCTGAAAGAAGTGATTGATAACTGCATTGATGAACATACAATGGGTTATGGAAAACATGTTGATATTAAGATTGAAGACAAAACAGTAACAGTTCGTGATTACGGCCGTGGCATTCCGCTTGGAAAAGTAGTTGATGTGGTAAGTAAGATTAACACCGGTGCAAAGTATGATAGTAAAGCATTTCAGAAGAGTGTTGGCTTGAACGGCGTTGGTACAAAAGCCGTGAATGCATTAAGCAGTTATTTTAAGGTTGATAGTTTTCGTGAAGGCAAAGTAAAGACTGCAGAGTTTGAAAAAGGTGTATTGCTTAAAGAGCATAAAGAAGCAAAAAGCACGGAAGAAAACGGAACGCTGATAACATTTGTGCCAGATGATTCTGTGTTTAAAAATTTTCATTACATACATGAATACCTGGATAACCAGCTTTGGAATTATTGTTATCTCAATGCCGGTTTGGTGATGAATTTAAACGGTAAGCGTTATGTGAGCAAAAATGGTTTACTTGATCTGCTGCAACGCAAAACCAATCCAGATGAACTGCGCTACCCGGTTATTCATTTAAAAGCAGAAGACATTGAAGTTGCTATTTCCCATAACAGCGATTATGGTGAAGATATTTTTTCGTTTGTGAATGGACAATACACAACGCAGGGCGGCACACATCAGCAGGCATTCCGTGAAGCCTATGTAAAAACAATACGTGATTTTTTTAAGAAAGATTATGAAGCTGCAGACATAAGACAAAGTATTGTTGCTGCTGTTTCTGTGCGTGTGCAGGAGCCTGTTTTTGAAAGCCAGACCAAAACAAAATTGGGTTCTCAAATAGTATATGATGGCGGCCCAAGCATGAAGAATTTTATACAGGATTTTTTATCGAAAGAGCTGGATAATTTTTTACATCGCAACCAGCAAATTGCTGATGCTTTAAAGAAACGTATTGAACAAAGTGAGCGTGAACGTAAAGAGTTGGCAGGTATAAAAAAGCTTGCGAATGAACGGGCAAAAAAAGCAAATCTGCATAACAAAAAATTACGTGATTGCCATGTGCATTTAAATGATGAACCACCATCAAAAAATAAAGAAGCATTTGCAGCGCTGCAAACTGCATCAACAGTTTTTATAACAGAAGGTGACAGTGCCAGCGGCTCCATTACTAAAGCAAGAAACGTTGAAACGCAGGCTGTGTTTAGCTTGCGTGGCAAACCATTAAATTGTTTCGGCTTAACAAAAAAAATTGTGTATGAAAATGAGGAGTTCAATTTATTGCAACATGCATTAAACATTGAAGATGGCTTAGAAGGCTTGCGTTATAATAATATTGTAATTG